>JBAIYI010000775.1:0-1860 GCA_037915955.1 Terriglobales bacterium | reverse complement strand
CTACGTCCCAACCTCAAGATTCTAGATGCCGGCTGTGGCACTGGCATTATCACGAGGGTCCTCTATCAACTCGCGCAGGAAAAAGGCTACGCGGGAATACAATTTCACGCCTTTGATTTGACCCAGAATATGTTAGAGATATTCCGCCAGTGGATCACCGCGCAAGGAGCGAATCATATCGAATTAGTACAGGCTGATGTTTTGGAGACGGTGGGCTTTCCTTCACACTGGAAGGAGTACGACCTGATTGTGTCATCGGCCATGCTGGAGTATCTACCCCAAAATCAAGTTAAGGACGCTTTAGCGAACTTAAAGCAATTGCTCGGCAACAGCGGCATAATTCTTATCTTCATGACCAGACGCAACCGCCTGACGCGATGGCTGGCTGGAAAGTGGTGGAAAACCAACACCTATGCGGAGCGTGACATCCAGGCGCGCCTTCAGGATGTGGGGTTTGGCGAGATCATGTTCATGGATTTTTCCCTAGGGTGGTCAAAGTCCATTATGGTGATTGAAGCGAAAAAGTGAACCGAATCAATGGAAGGTATGCTCGTCTTCGACCAACATGCGCCGGAGTATGATCATTGGTTCGACGAACATGGACCACTCTACCAGAGCGAAGTCAACGCACTGCGAAGGTTCGTTCCCCGCACGGGGCGTGGGATTGAGATCGGCGCTGGCACCGGGCGGTTTTCGGTTCCGTTCGGAATCCGGCTGGGCGTGGAACCCAGTCGGGCGATGGCGCGCTTGGCACTCCAGCGTGGTCTCGCGATCTGTCAGGCCAGGGGCGAGCAGCTGCCTTTTCAGACAGGCTGGTTCGACTTTGCGCTGCTGGTCACCGTGATTTGCTTCGTAAACAGCGTGCCGATGTTGCTTCGAGAAACGCGGCGGGTATTGAAGCCCCAAGGACGGATCATCCTCGGCTTCATCGACCGGAACAGCGCGTTGGGACGAGTGTATCAAGCGCGCCAGGCGCATGATAAATTCTACCAGGCAGCACATTTCCACTCGGTGGCCGAGGTCATCGATTGGATACAGCAAGCCGGTTTCGGTGCGATGCAGTTTTGCCAGACGATTTTTGGCATTCCCGGTGACGCGTCGACGATAAAGCCGGTCCGCGATGGCTGGGGCGAAGGGGCCTTTGTGGTCCTGAGTGCTAAGAAGAATTCCGCGTAAGCAGGAGGAGAAAGCATGAACAGCAAAACGATCGTGATTCTGGGGGCCGGCGTCGGTGGGCTAATCGCTGCCAACGAACTACGTCAGCGATTGCCAACTGAGCACCGCATCGTGCTGGTCGAAAAGAACCCCCGACATGCTTTTGCGCCTTCGTTTCTCTGGTTGATGACCGGCGATCGGCAGCCCGAACACATCACGCGCGACATACGTCAACTAGTGCGTTCGGGTATCGAAGTGGTCCTGGCCGAAGCGCAGGCCATCGATCTGAGCAACCGTCGCGTGCAGACGAGCACGCAGGCATTGAACTACGACTACCTTATCATCGCCCTGGGCGCAGAGCTGGCACCCGAAGCGATTCCCGGCCTGGCCGAAAGCGCGCACACTTTTTACACCTTCGACGGCGCGGAGAAGTTGCGCGACGCCTTGCAAGACTTTCACGGCGGGAGTGTGGCCGTAGTTGTGAGTGCGCTGCCCTACAAGTGTCCGGGCGCGCCGCACGAGGGCGCGATGCTCATCGCCGATTCCTTCCGGCGGCGCGGCCTGCGCGACAAAGTGGATGTTCATCTGTTCACGCCGGAGCCGCAGCCCATGCCCGTTGCCGGTCCAGTCCTGGGTCAAGCTGTGACGCAGATGCTGGAGAGCAATGGTGTCGTGTTTCATCCGTTGCACAAGTTGACGGTGATA
>JBAIYI010000712.1:0-1788 GCA_037915955.1 Terriglobales bacterium | reverse complement strand
GACTTCATCGCTCATGAGCCCGGAGATGAACGCCACCGACTTCCCATCCGGCGACCACACCGGATCTGCGATCTGCAGCGCCGGCTTGTGGATGGACTTCATGGCGCCGCCTTTCGCGGAAACTGTGCAAATCTGCGCGACATACCAGTTGTTATCACCATTGCCAGGCGCTGCGGTGGTCACGAACTGCTTACTATCCGGCGACCAGTCATATTCATACACGTACATATCTTCCGGTGAGAGCGGTTCCAGCTTGCCTCCCGCCGCATCAATCGCCGCCAGTCGCTGCTCGGATGCCGCTTCCATGATCACGCCGGTGCGCGGCGTTTCGGCGACCAGCGGCCCTGCAGCGCGCTCCGCATTCTCCGTCCATAAGACCGCGATGCGCTTACCATCCGGCGACCACCCCGGCGAAGCCAGCAAACCCTGCGCGTCAGTAAGCCTGCGCGCTGTACCGCCCGCGGCGTTTGCTACATAGAGCTGCTGCTGCCCCGGATTCACCGCATCGGAGAGGAACGCCAGGTGTTTGCTGTCCGGCGACCACGCAGGTGAATCTTCGCCGCGTATCGCCGAACCTGAAGTCGCCGTGATGCGATGGGGCGTCGAGCCTTCCACCACGCTGGAGACATAAATAACGGACTTGCCGCCGCCGGCATTTTCCACCCACGCCAGCTGCTGGCCGTCGGGAGAGATTGCTACCTGCCCAAAAGTCTTGAGCGCGAAGAGCGTCTTGATGGCATCCTTGACGTGAGGATTCTCCGCCGCTGCAGACGCAGCTTTTGCCGGTGCGGCAGGAGAAGTTTGCGCCTGCGCAGGTTGAAGATGAACGCAGCACAAAATGCTCAGAAAAAGCCAGCCCAGCTTTGCTGATCCTGCCCGCATAACTCGCATCAAGAGTCTCCCTGTCGGCGCTTCAGCGCCACTATACAATCCGCTTGCGGGTCCGGCAAGGAGCAGGGCCAATGCACAGATGTGGTATTCTCACCGCTTATGCGCTCGATCCTCCTCGGTTTTCTGGCAGTCTTCCTTTGCTCCGTTTGCATGGCCACTTCCAACTCCAACAGTGCATTCTTCTCCGCCAACGCCTCTGCCGGTAAGCAACAACAGCCGGCCGCTTCTGATGAACAGATGGTCCAGCGGACCGTGGAGGCCACTGTACAGTGGCAGAACTCCAGCACTCCACCGGCGAAGGCGACCGTGCAGCTGTTGAAGAAGGGCCTGGTCAAGGGAAAGACCATGTTTGACTATCGCATGAAGGTTACCGGTGCGCCGCAGGACAAACTCTACCGCCTCATCGTTTGGCCGGTCACCGCGCCTGATCCAATCACCATGATGGATGGCCTGAAGATCTCAGCCGATGGCACAGTCGTATGTCCGGCTGACTCCAGTAAGAGCTGCGCCCAGCGATTCAAAGGCAATGAAGTACACCTGACGTATCTTCCCGCGCCGGGAGAGATTTACCGGCAGGCGTTGATCTCAGAAGATCGCAGCGCCCGGGTCTTCTTCTCCGTCGTCCCGGAACCCATTGCCGGGCAGGACAAGAAATGCAGTCTTGAAGTTCTGCGCCTCAGTCCGAACTTCGAACTCGTGGCCGTTCTGGGGAAGGGATTCCAGTCTGGCGAAGCGCTGAAGTTTCACACCCAGTCGTATACGGAAGCGCACGACGCCGACGTATCCGCCGACTCCAAAGGCGAGTTCCATGCCAGCCTCACTCCGTTTGTGACCGGCCACACCTCCGGCACCACCGTCGTGACCGCACCGGGTGCGGCCTGCGCGCCCAAAGTGTCT
>JBAIYI010000546.1:0-2954 GCA_037915955.1 Terriglobales bacterium | reverse complement strand
CCGCCCGGGATGTTGAACGAGAAATGTCCCGCGCTATAACCACGCTTGGTCGCCTCCGGTACCGATGCGAATACCTCCCGGATGGCGTCGAACGCCTTGATATAGGTCACCGGATTTGATCGCGGCGTCCTGCCAATGGGCGACTGGTCCACCAGAACCACGTCAGCAACAAACTGGCCTCCGGTGACGCGCCTGAACCCTCCGGCTGCCGGCCCCAATCCGGCAGTAATGCCTTTCTCCGCGGCCAAGGCTTGATAGATGACCTCGTGCACCAGCGTGGACTTGCCCGATCCAGAAACGCCCGTGACCGTGACCAGCATTCCCAGCGGAATCTCCACGTTGATGTTGCGCAGATTGTGGGCACGCGCCCCCTCCACGCGGATCATCGGCGTGCCCGGCTGGCGGCGGTTCGTCGGAATCTGGATCTGCAATTCGTGGCTGAGATATCGGCCGGTCAGGGAAGAGTTCAGCTTCTTGATCTCGTCATAAGCGCCGGCGGCCATGATTCGGCCGCCGTTTTCTCCCGCTCCCGGTCCCAGATCCAGAATCCGATCGGCGGCGCGCATAACATCCGGATCGTGCTCCACCACCAGGATGGTGTTTCCCAGATTGCGCAGCTCATGCAGGATGTTCACCAGCCGCTCAGTGTCGCGGCTGTGCAAGCCAATGGAAGGTTCATCCAGCACATACAGCGCGCCGACGAGCCGCGACCCCAGCGAAGTTGCAAGTTGAATCCGCTGTGCCTCGCCGCCGGACAGGGTAGAGGCCAGCCGGTCGAGCGTCAGATATTCCAGGCCAACGTCATTCAGAAATTTCAGCCGTTCCTGCACTTGCTCCAGGATTTTCTCCGCAATTGCAGCTTTTTCCGGAGACAACTGCAAGTTGTTGAAGAACTCTGCCGCCTGCTCCACCGTGAGCGCGCTGGTCTGGCATATGTTCTTGCCTTCAAGTTTCACTTGAAGCGCTTCCGCGCGCAGCCTGCCGCCTTTGCAGTCCGGGCATTGGGCGTACCCGCGATAGCGGCTCAGGAACACCCGCACGTGCAGCTTGTATTTCTTGCGCTCCAGCCAGTTAAAGAAGCCCTGGATGCCCGGGAACTTGTCCCCGCCCTCCAGCACCATCTGCCGATGATCGCGCTCAAGCTCCGCCCAGGGCACATCCATGGGAATGCCGTTGGCTTTGGCGAACTTGCGCAGCTCGCTTTGCAGCGTCCGGTACTTGGGCTTGGTCCAAGGTTCAATGGCGCCATCACCAAGAGTCTTGCTGGAATCCGGGATGACCAGGTTCAGGTCGTAGTCAATGGTGTTGCCGAATCCCTGGCAGCGCGGGCACGCGCCGAACGGATTGTTAAAAGAGAACAGCCGCGGCTCCGGCTCCTGATAAGCGGTGTGGCAGTTCTTGCACTCAAACTTGTTGGAGAACCGGTGCCGCTTCGGCTCTTCGCCCTCTTCCCGTGGCGCGGTCTGGAAGATCACCTCGCCTGACTCGCGCATCGCCTGTTCGGCGCTTTCCACAATCCGGCTACGCTGCTCGGGCGCCACGGCGATGCGGTCCACCAGCACGAACAGCGGCTGGCTGAAGTCGATGTCGAGCAATGACTCCGGCGTGGAAAACTCAAAGACCTGGTTGTTCTGGAAAAGCCGGTTGAAACCTTTTTTGCGAAGATCAAAGAGACGCTCGCGCATGGCAGCGTCTGCGGCAGCAGCGGCCTGGGCTTCGGCTTCAACTTTCGCCTTGCGCCCGCGCTTCTTCTTTTCCTGAATAGGCGCGGCGTTCATGCCGCGAACCGGAAAAAGCACATTCAGGCGAGTGCCTTCTCCCAGCGCCAGGACGGCCTGTGCGATCTCGTCAATGCTGTCTTTCTTTACTTCCTCACCACAGACGGCGCAGTAGGTCCGTCCGGCGCGCGCGTAAAGCAGCCGGAGATAGTCGTAAATCTCAGTCGCCGTCGCAACCGTGGATCGTGGATTCCGTGTAGTGTTCTTCTGCCGGATGGCAATTGCCGGCGCTATGCCGTCAATCAGGTCAACATCGGGCTTCTCGATCCGCTCCAGGAACTGCCGCGCATAAGCCGAAAGCGACTCGACATAACGGCGCTGGCCCTCTGCATAAATGGTGTCAAACGCCAGCGAAGACTTGCCCGAACCGGATACACCGGTGACTACCGTAAGCGCATTGTGCGGGATTTCAAGGTCAATGTTTTTGAGGTTATGGACCCGGGCGCCGCGTACTACGATCTGTTCATTGGGAGAAAGAGACATCGTCACCAAACCAGCACGCCGCCTGCTTCGCCGGACGGCCCAATAGAGCAGGCATCGCCCGGAAGGGCTCAGCAGTGTGACTGAATCTTTCTATTATAGCGGGTTGCGAATCATCAGCCCCACCGGTCCTTAAACCTGCACGTGAACTTTATTTATCAATGGTTTTGGGCCACAAATCTGTTTACAATGCTGGGCATTACCCGCTGAAACTGGGCGGTTTTGTGAGTACTCCCCAGTGCCCATACGAGAAGTTCACGTCACCGGCTATCGTTCTGTTCGCGACCTGAAGCTGAAACTGCGTCACATCAATATCCTCACGGGACCTAACGCCTCGGGAAAAACGAATCTCTACAACTCCGTTTTCCTGCTGGCCAAGGCTGCCGCCGGCGGATTTGCCCGGGTGATCGCTGAAGAAGGCGGCATGGCGTCAGTCCTCTGGGCGGGCGAACGCAAGGGCCGGGCCCTGCCTTCAGCGCGGCTCGAGCCGGTGCGCATGGGGCTGGGCGTAAAGACCGATACGTTTAATTACGAGATGGTCTGCGGCTTGCCCAAGCCTTCGCGGTCTGCTTTTGACCTGGATCCCGAAGTGAAGGAAGAACGCGTGTGGATGGAAGCCCAGCGTGGAATGAAGGTCACGTTTTTTGAGCGTACCGCTGAACGCTCATGGATTCTCGATCGTGAAGAACGCCTGTC
>JBAIYI010000334.1:0-8377 GCA_037915955.1 Terriglobales bacterium | reverse complement strand
TACCCCGACCATGGTAGGTCCTATCCCGAGCCCCACTCCCATGCAGCCGATGCGGCCAGCAGATATGCCTCCTGCCCCACCAAAGGTGACTTTCCGCAACGGCCTGCTTACGGTAGAAGCCGTGAATTCATCTCTGGCAGGACTCCTTACGGCAATCCGGAATAAGACCGGAATCGAATTTGAGGGAGCCGAAAACGCCAGCTCTGAGCGGGTGGCGATCTCGGCTGGCCCCGCACCGGAAGGGGAGGTCCTGGCAGCTATTTTCGCCGGATCAGGACTGGATTTCGTCGTTGTGGGCCGTCCCGATAGCCCGGGTATCGTGCAGCGGGTCCTTCTCACGCAAAAGACCAAAGGCGGGCAGCCGATGAATGCTGGCGCAGGCCAGCCAGCTGCGGCACAGCAGCAGGCGCAACCTGAAGGAGACGAGGAAGCGCAGGACGACGCTGCCGCGCCCGATGCTGATCCTCAGGACACAGCCGCGCAGCCGCCGGCGGAAACCCAGCAACAACCCACACCGCAGCAAGGCACAGAACAACAGCAGAACGGGCCCAAAACTCCTGAACAGCTCTTGCAGGAGCTCAAGGAGATGCAGCAGAAACAGCAACAACAGCAGGGTGGCCCACCTCCAAACACCCAGGCAGCTCCGCGAAAGCCGACTCCGCCACAGTAATGAGGTAATTGGGTTTAGGCTTCAGCCCGCATATCCTCCGATTTAGCCCTCGTCTTACGTGTTCAGGGCTGGTATCCTTTCGGCACTCTTCATCCAGCCCCTTGGAGGCCACAGCGGTTTATGCGCCACAGACTCTCTACGGCTTTGGTGGCCGTCGTTCTCGCTTTTCCTGTGATTTACTCCATTGCTCAATCGCCTGCCGCATCCCACTTTGACGGCAATAGCTGGTGGGGTTACGTGAAGGTGCTCGCGGCGGACGACATGGAAGGCCGGGAAACCGGCAGCCCCGGGCTCCGTCGCGCCGAAGAGTATATCGTTGAGCAACTCCAGATGAACGGGCTGGAACCGGCAGGTGCAGATGGCTTCTACCAGAATATCGGCTTTGAGTCGCGTCAGATGGTGGAACAGGATTCACGGCTGGCACTCACGCTGAAAAAGCAGGTCGAGCCCCTGGTGCTCGGCGAAGATGCGATCTTCAGCACCCGCGTGGATCTTGCGCCTTCTGTGGAAGCACCGCTTGTTTTCGCGGGGTATGGGCTGGCGGTTCCGGAAAGGAACTATAACGATCTCAGCGGACTCGACCTCAAGGACAAGGTGGCAGTGATCGTCGCCGGCGCCCCGGCGGAAATACCCGGCGCTCTTGCGTCGCACTATCAATCCGCCGCAGAGCGCTGGAGGACTTTTAAAAGGGCCGGCGCTATCGGCTTGATTACGATTCTCAATCCCGCATCCATGGATATCCCGTGGTCTCGAATTTCGGTAAACCGCAATCATCCCAGCATGTCGCTGAGAGATCGCGAATTTAACGAGACGGAGGGCCAGAAGCTGGCGGTTATTTTCAATCCCGAGAGAGCCGGCAAATTGTTTGAGCAGTCAGGCCATGAATGGAGCGAAATCCTCGGTCTCGCAAGGGAGCACAAGCCACTTCCCCGCTTTCCTTTGGCGGTCGGCATCCGGGCAAAGGCTACCGTGAACAAGAAACCTGTCGAGTCAGCCAATGTAATCGCCAGGGTTACCGGAAGCGACCCGGCGCTGAAAGATGAGTTCGTGGTTTTGTCGGCCCATATTGACCATATCGGTATCGGGGAGCCTATCAACGGCGACCGTATCTACAATGGCGCGATGGACAATGCTTCCGGCTCCGCCGTGCTGTTGGATGTTGCCTCGTCCATTCGCAAATCCGAAGTTAAACCGAAGCGCTCGATCCTTTTCCTGTTTGTAACCGGTGAGGAGAAAGGGCTGTTGGGATCGCGTTATTTCGCTGCTCATCCAACAATCCGGCCGCGGTCGATCATCGCGGACATCAATATCGACATGTTCCTCCCCATTGTGCCTCTCAAAGTTCTTACCGTGTATGGACTCGCAGAATCCGATCTCGGCGAGATGGTCACAAGAATCGCTGAACAGCACGGAATCAAGGCCCAGGCGGACCCTGAGCCGCAGCGCAACTCATTTATCCGCAGTGATCAATACAACTTCATCCGAAGCGGAATACCTGCTGTGGCAATGAAGGTGGGGTTCGAGCCCGGGTCACCGGAACAGCAACTCTTTAAGGATTGGCTCACCCAGCGGTACCATGCACCTTCTGACGATCTTAACCAGCCGGTGAACCTTGTGGCGGCAGGAAAATACGAGGAAATCATCCGTGACCTGCTATTGCTTGCAGCCTCCGAAAAGCAAAGACCGCAGTGGAAAGCCGATAGCTTTTTCCGTCGTTACGGACAGATGGGCGGCCCAGGATTCTTTTAAAAATCCTGCGGAAAAAGAAAAGCCCCGCTTTTAGCGGGGCTTTCTTCTGGTCGACTGAAGGCAGGCTCATTAAGTCGAATCAGAACTTGTCAGGCTTCTCTTACTGGCACTGCAGCCCCGCCCCGATGCTCGAGATGGCAAGGCAGAGATCCACGCGGCCATGGCCGAGCTGCTGCACCTGAACAGCGCGCGAAATAGCATTAGCAACGTCCCCGGGCTTATAGGTAGGACGCGCCTGCAGGATCACGGCCGCTTCCCCTGCGACCAGGGGGGCGCTGAATGACGTTCCCCAGCCTGCTGCGTAATTGCCGGCCGGATAGGTGGTAATAACTGCCTCTCCAGGCGCGGCCACGAACGCACCATTGGTGCCGAAATTCGTGAACACACTCTTTGCGTCGGACGCTGTGGTTGACGCAACGCCGATGACACCGTTGTAGCCGGCAGGGTAGACCAAGATCTGCTGACCATCATTGCCCGAGGATGCCACCAGAACCACGTTCTTGCTCAACGCATATTGAATTGCGCTCTGCAAAGCAGGTGAGCTCTGCGAAATCTCAAAGCTCATGCTGATCACGTTCGCGCCATTATCCGCTGCATACGTGATCGCCCGAATGATGTTGAAAAGATCGGAAGTACCATCCGCATTGAACGCTTTCAGGGGCATGATACGCGCTCCCGGGGCAATCAAGTGCACCAGCCCGGCCGTCATCGTCCCGTGTCCGAATGCTTCTGGCATTGTCCCCAGAGTGCTGCTTACCGTCTGACTGAGAATCGCCGCTGTGGAGGGGTTCAGGAGCACCACGTTCTGACCATCGATGATTACGCCCGTAGACTGGCTGAGGGCAGCCCGGAGCGAGTCAGTCAAGTCCAGCAGCTCTGAAGCACCCTGTTGGTTGCGAGTGAAATCAAAACCTGCGGTCAGTACATTGGCCAGCGCGGGATGCGAAGGGTCAACTCCGGTGTCAATGACGGCCACCGTGATCCCCTGTCCGTTGACTGTGCTGGAGTTCTGCAGCCGCGCCAATTCAACCAGTGAAGTTGCCTGTTGCGACACGTAGTAATTCGCTACGGAGGCGCCGAAATAGCTGATGGCAGCCCGGCCTGGCAACTGATCGATGATTACTCCAGTGGACTGAGTCAGCTGGGTGCTGAGCGCTGACAACTCCGGTACCCCAAGGGGGCGGTTCGGTTCAAAGCTGACGACGTCGGAGTCCGTGGAAATGGTTGAATCTACGGTAGAAGATGAGACCAAATAAGCGCCATTGCTGCCCGGTTGCGTCGCGGCCATTTGCGTAAGCGAGTGACGGCCGCAAACGTCGGTAACTTTGCTGGGTGAAGTGACAAGGACGTACTGGTCTTGTGCCGCCACCTGCAGCCAGCAGGAAACGAGCAGCAAAGCAAACGCCCACTTGATGATCCGTCTAAAAAGCATCGTAATAGCCCTTGGTTCCGTCGACAAAATTGGCCCCCATTCGTTATCCGTCACGCGTTGCCCTGGGGCCGAACTTGGACGGAGTATAGACAACTCACGTTCGAATGCTTAGCTAATTTTTAGGCTTCAACGACCAAGAGTGCTCGCCCCGCGAGCACCAACAATGTGCACCATGGAAACCAAGGCAAGTTGTTTAAACCAGGGATGTTATGGCTTTTACAAAAACGGGTTGGTGAAGAGGTAGTGAAGCCGTAGCTGCAAACAAAGTGTGCTTTATTTTATAAGACTTGGTTCTGAATTAGATTCCCTAACAAAAATTGGTGCAGGGCTGCGCGATTTAGCGCTGAACCGTGTCCGCCTGACCTTACTTCAGGATGGATAGTGATTGGTAGAGGTCAATGCGCCCATAACCGCCAAGATCACTGATCTGCTTGGCTTTGGAGAGAGCATTGATGACGTCCCCAGGCTTGGCCAGGGGACGTACTTGCAGAACCAGTGAGGCGGCCCCTGAAACCATAGGAGTGCTGAAAGAGGTGCCCCAAGCAGCGGCATAGAGGCCGCCGGGGAAAGTGGTGATCACACCCTCGCCAGGAGCGGCAAAGAGCGTTACACCTGAGCCGTAGTTCGAGAATGAGCTACGCAGGTCAGCATTGGTGGTGGATGCAATACCCAGAACACCACCCTGACTTGCGGGATATACC
This sequence comes from Terriglobales bacterium, assembly GCA_037915955.1. Taxonomy (GTDB): domain Bacteria; phylum Acidobacteriota; class Terriglobia; order Terriglobales; family Acidobacteriaceae; genus Angelobacter. The sequence continues at coordinate 3,825 of JBAIYI010000334.1, read as the reverse complement.
AGCGTCTTCAGGCCATCGTTGCCTGACGCCGCAATCACGGTCACGTTCTTATTCAAAGCGTATTGGATCGCAGCCTGGATCACTGGCGACGACTGTCCCATGCTGAAGCTCATGCTGATTACGTTTGCGCCATGATCAGCAGCGTAGTAGATCGCACGCACCAGGTTGGAAATCGTCGTATTGCCAGCAGCCGTAAACGCCTTGAGCGGCATGATCTTGGCAGTCGGGGCGACCAGATGGATCACGCCTGCCACCATAGTGCCGTGACCAAATTCGCCCAGTGCAGGATTGGACATCTGATCGATAATGACGCCGGTTGATTGGGTAAGAATCGCTGCCGTCGACGCATTGACCATCACCACGCTTTGCGTGGAATCGATAATAACGCCAGTTGACTGTTGCAGGGTGGCAGCGGTGATCGGATCCAGATCGGCCAACTCATCCGCGCCGGCAGTATCTCTGGTAAAGTCGTATCCCGGAACCAGCACGCCGGCCAGTGCGGGATGATTGAGGTCGGCACCGGTATCAATCACGGCGACCACGCCGGCGCCGGTCAGATTTGTCAACGCTCTCGCGTCATTCAAGCGAATGATGCTGGTTGCAGGCTGTGTGGTGTAATTGCTTGGAACCGTGCTCCCGTAATAGGAAACCAAAGTGCGTCCCGGGAGGCTGTCAATGATCACGCCCGTTGATTGCGTGAGGTTAGCCGCCGTAACGCCGTTCAACTCCGGAAATCCGACTGTGACGTCCGGCTCAAAGCCCAAAACTGTCACGTCTTTGTCGACCTCAAGTTCCGTCCCAGATACATCACTCGAGGGAGAGCTAACCAGGTAAACGCAATTAGTGCCGTCTACCAGCTCTTTAATCGGAGTGAGGCCGTGTGAAGTGAGAACTGTCTGAAGGTTAGCCGGATTGACGGTGAGGATGTATGTGCTCTGCGCCGCAGCAGGAAGGGCGAGCGCCAGCCACACACCGAACGTTAAAAGTGAACGCAGAATCCTCATCGTCGATTATCCTATGTAGCAACAACAATCAGGCTTGGGGACCTGTTCCGAGCTTGACTTCAAGTTCCTGCCCTCTATCCTCCATTGGCACCAGCAGACGCAGTTCCTCAAAAGGAACGTATTCCATCTGGAATTCGCCAAACGAGTTGCTGATGGAGCGGGATACTTCCTGAGCTCCCGCAAACAGGATCACTGGCAGATTCGACATCACCTCTTCGGGTGACTTCTGATTTGCAATCTGACCCACCAGCACCATGCTGCTTGAACCCTTTTCATGCTCGAACCGGAGATCTACGGAATAATCACCTGCCTGGAACAGGACATGGCGGCTGATCTGATGCGTGCCGCGAACGCCTGCCGGCTGGGGATCATTCAGGCTGTCAAATGACAGTACAGCCAGAAGCTTTTGAAATGCCGAGCGGCGCGACTCTTTGCCCAAGGTCGCCAACGCCTTTACCGAGCGCTCAGCGTAATGCGGAACCTCAAGAAGGGCCTCACGGGCGCATACCGTGGCAAATCTTGCCATCAAGCCCTCTAGCCGTTCGCACCGGGAGCATCCGGTCTGGAGATGCTGTTGCATCTCTCCCCTTTGCTCGGGCGAACCGACTTCTCTGACGTAATCGGCCCACTCAGTAATATCGAAATGACGCGCGGCTTGAGGCATATTCAATCTTCTTCGTCTCGGTCTTTCTTATAAGGGGAACGCGGCTTCCGGGTCCACGCTCCCCTTTAGCAGTCGACGGATGAGCCTGCTTCTGTACATAAAGAGTAAGTACCCGGCCCAAAAATATAGCTTTGCTCCCTTTTTTCGGAGCTTTACGTAACTTTACCCACCATAGAGAATGCTGCCCAGTAATACGGGTGCGGCCGCTTCTTCCTGAGGCTCAGAATAGCTTCCCGTAAAGCATTGGATTTATTAGTACTTATGTCGTAATGACGGTAAAAATCGCGCATAAATTCGGCCGTGCTCTCGTCGTGGACTTCCCACAAACTCACCAGCAGGCTTCTTGCTCCCGCATAAAGCAGCCCACGAACCAGCCCAATCAGTTCGTCGCCTCCAATCACCACGTTCATCCCGGTTCCACAGCCACTCAACGTCACAAGTTCAGCGTCAAGCTGCAACCGGTACAGATCAAACAAGCTGAGCAGCGACTGACCCAGCCTGATGGACGAAAACATGGGATTGTCTTGCCGAAAATAACCGTGAGTAGCGATGTGAATAAATCGGCTGGTTGGGCCATAAGTCCGCAACTGCTCCTCGGTGGCTTCCTCGCCCAGAAACAGCCGCGATGGCCGCATGGTATCCGCCACAAACCGGCCTTCTTCGGCGATATGCGGAGCCCTGGCGTCTGGAACCGCCAGCACCAATGTGTTGTTGCCCTCTCCCTTGTAAGGTTTGCCCTGGCACAACGCGAAAATGCTGCCACTGGGCGCGTACGAAATGGAAAAGTCATCGATCAGGTAGCGGTTTCCGTCATACAAGGCGTGGAAAGGCAGATAGTGGAGGAAAGTATGCGGCACAATGATCAGGTGCTTCGCCCGCAGCTGCTCGCGAACGGGCGCAATCAGCAACTGATAAATTTCTTCCAAATGCGCCTGTGTGGCCCGAAAAAGAGTGTTCTCCAGCGGGCGTATGTAATCTTCTCCCAGCCGGAATTTTGCCAGTTGAAGCTGCAGTAAGCGCAGCTTCTCCCTTACGGCCGCCACTCCGCCGACCGGCACAATTCTCAGCGACTCCCGATCCATCAGGCATATATAGAACTTGTCCCTGGCTGCATAGAACTCCAGCAACATCGCATCTTCAGGAATGGTCGCCTGTACCTGTGCAGCCGAGATCGAGGCACCGGTTTGCATATCGGCGTATTCCCGATCCACGGTCTGGATCTGTGAGAACACCCGCACCATGGCATCCTCGTAGCTGCGGCTCTGTTCTCGCAATTGCCGTATTCGCTCGCGCGATCCACCGCCAGGAATCAATTCCTCAAGCTCGATCTGGTGGTAGGTCCAGTTGAGCTTCTGTTGCAAATCGCGGAATTGCCCCATGCTGGGGGACTGCTGCACTGCCCTTGACGACACTTCCGAGGACCGGAAGGCAATCAGGTCGGCCAGACTTCTGGATTTCGCCTGCTCGATGTATGCGAATGTGTCATGTTCAGTACATGCCCGCGAATGGACGGCAAGAGAGGTGACCACCAGTCCTTCATAGACATCCAGTTTGTTTTTGAGGAACGCGATCTTCAGCTCCTCTTTGCCCAGATGGCTGCGCAGGTCCTCCAGCTTCCTGTAGGCCTTTTCGTACGCCTGCCGCGCCAACTCCGTGTTGCCGCTGGCTTCTTCTGCCTGACCGAGCATGAAATAAGCCTGGTACGCTGCCGGCGACTCCACGTGCAGCAACCGGGACAGAGCGGAACTGCAGTAACGCCGGGCCTCTTCCGGGTCTGACGCACGGATTTCGATGGCGGCGAGCAGCAATTCGCAAAGAGCTGCCTTGGCCGGGAGCACTGAGTTGCGGAAGTAGGCGAGCGCCGCCAGGGCCAGATCCTCCGCATCGTCATTTTCTCCTGCTTCGTAAAGCACCAGCGCTTTATAAAGATCGATCAGAGGGGGCCACAGCTGGTTCTGCTCTTTCACGAACAGCTCGCGGGCTTCGTCAAAAATGGTGAGCGCGTCCTGGTAATGCCCCTCCTGGCTGATCGCAATCGCGGAAAAGGTTGCCGCCTTTGCCGCCTCGTATCGCATGTTCAGGTCAGTAAAGGCATGGAAGGCAGAGCGCGCCAGGGCCTCGCCGCCTTCTGTCAGGTTCAATTCCAGGTAAATCTCT
>JBAIYI010000021.1:0-3142 GCA_037915955.1 Terriglobales bacterium | reverse complement strand
AGGCAAGTCCGTGACGGGCCATTTGCGGGTAAGCGTGGTGATTGTTATGCCAGCCTTCGCCAAATGTGAGCAGCGCAACCCAGAAGCTGTTCTTGGAAGTATCGCCGGTAAGGAACCGTTGCCGTCCCCACATGTGCGTGGCCGAGTTCACCAGCCAGGTGGCGTGCAGGCCAACCACAGTGCGCAGGAAGACGCCCCAGAACACCCAGGACCAGCCGCCAATCGCGAGCAGAATCACGCCGGAGAGCGTGATGGGTACCCAGTGATATTTGCTGATAAAGGTGTGAAATTTGTCTTTGCGAAGATCGGGAATATACGGCAGCAGCGCTTCAGAGTGGTTGTGCATCACGCGTCCGGTGATGATCCATCCCATGTGCGACCAGAAGCCGCCATCGCGCGGCGAGTGTGGATCGCCTTCCACGTCAGTGTTCTGGTGATGGACACGATGCGTGGCCACCCAGAAGAAAGGTCCGCCTTCCAGCGCCAGGGTGGCGCAGAAGGTAAGGAAGTATTCCATCCACTTGTAGGTCTTGAATCCGCGATGCGTAAGGAGCCGGTGGTAAGCCATACCGATGCCAAGGCTTCCGGAAACCCACCAGAGAAAAGCTGCCACTGCCAGTGCCTGCCAGCTGAACATGAAGAGCGCGGCAATCGCGCCGATGTGGAATGCCACCATGAAGAAGGTGGTGACCCAGCTGATTTCCTCCCGGAACGTCCGGTCATTTCTAAGACTCAAGGGTGTCTCCCGTACGCAAAAGATTTTGTCTGAGTGTTTGATTTCCAACCTATCAGGAAGGACGGAGACGCACTGTAATAGTTCTGTAATTGTGAGTTGGCGTAAGCGAATCAGACATGTGTAAGTGTTTGGTTTGAAGTAAGAAAGGAGCGGAAGGTGTTAAGGGAGCGAGAGGTTACTTCGGTTCAGATTACCGGGATGGCTAGGAGCTATCTCATAAATGAGGTGGCCAGCCTGAAAGCGGTTCGCGCCGTTGATTGATTGCCGGGCCGGCTTCTCTCTTGCATGTCAAATAGAGCCTTTATTTAACTGTGTAGCACAGGCGCCCCGCCTGTGCCGCAAGAATGACAATCTACCGCCGCAAATTGCCGCACCTCATCGCCATGAATGCGGTGGAAACCGGAGCCCAGAGTCCGGACGAATATCCCTGATCTTGGCGAAGTGAAAACCACGATTGAACAGGTGGCCGACACCACAGCCCTCTCGATTATTGTCCTTTCGGCCAGCCGGGATCCGGAGGTCATCTTCAAGGCCTCAAAGCTGGGTGCCGACGACTTTGTGGGAAAGCCTGTGGATCCCAAAGAGCTGGACGTCCGCATCTCAAAGGTTCTCGACAGCCAGCGGCTCTTCGGCGAAGTGACTCAGCTTCGTGAGCAGGTGCGCCGCCAGACCGACTTCACCATGCTGTTCGGCACCAGCCCAAAGATGACGTGGAATGAGAAAGCCTGAATGGAAGCAGAAGATCAAACGATCCGTGGGAGTAACTGGGCACAGGCGAGGCGCCTGTGCTACAAAGCGTGTCCCCGCATGGAATCATCTGTGAGACGGCTTCTAACTTATGTTCGCACTTCTGCTGGCGAGCTCTTTCATGCTCTCGAAGACGTAATTTCGTCCCGGAGCGCCCGGAGCAATCGCCTCCAGCGGCAGCTTCACAGCGAAATGCGGAGAGCGGCGCTGAAAATCGATGCGCAGAAAATCCTGGGGCTCCGATTCAGCCAGCGAGACCATCACATCAGAGACTTCGCGTTGCCAGTCCAGCCGCGTGCTGATGATGATGGGGTCGGCCTTGTGCAGCTGCCAGTTCTGATCTTCACGCACCGGCTTGCGGCTGCTGCGGGCGAACCAGCGGAAATTCTGGAGATGCAAGGTGAAGGTCGGCGGCAGGTCGAGGTCGGCCTGGAAGATGAGGTTTTCGTCTTCTTGCTTGCGGAATCGACTGAGCAGCCAGCGAACCGGAAGTCCCTGCGGTGCAATTTCCACCCTGACGCTGGCATTGTGAAACGGCCCCCGTGTGAGGCGCAACGGCACTTTGAAGCAGACGGCCGAAAGCCAGCGGATGCCGAGCACGCAACCTTGTCCGGAAATTGCCGATTGGATCCAGCGCGCAATCTCGCCCGCCCTGCGCTGGCGGTATCTCATCCAGAGCCAATACCAGAGCGCACACAACCCTGCAGCGACGAACAGATAAAGGGCGAGAAGGAACATCCGGCCACTAAGATGCTTTTCTGCACCCGGATGATGTTTTCAGCAGGCCTGTTTTATAGCGGAAAATGCCATTCGTAAGCGCCCTGGTGGCTTCTTGCACCTGATTTTGTGCGCACCAGGCCAGTTCTTGAGCTTAAAGGCCGCGATAAATTCCACCGTCGGCCAGCACCGTCTGCCCGGTGATATAGGAGGCCCGCTCGGAGGCCAGCCAGACGATCAGGTCGGCGATCTCCCTCGGTTCGCCCAGCCGTTTGACCGGTGTGTCTGCCGCCCAGAGTTTATAGATCTGTTCCGGCGCGTGGCCGCCCGCAAGGGCCCGAACTCCGGCAAGTTCTTTCAGGCGCTCCGTGGCCGTGTAACCCGGGCCTACGTTGTTCACCAGAATGCCGTCTTTGCCGAATTCGTTGGAAAGGCTCTTGACCAGTCCCACCACGGCGGCGCGGACCGCATTCGACATCACCAGTTCGGCAATGGGCTGCTTCACGGTAACAGAAGTAATGGTGATAATCCTTCCCCAGCGATGCCGCTGCATGTAAGGAATCACGGCCTTCGCCAGGTGGACCACGCTGAGAAAGTTCATGTCGATGGCCTTGCGCCATTCGTCGGGAGTGACGGAAAGAAAGCCTTTGGCCGGAGGACCGCCGGCATTGGTTACGCACACGTCAATTCTGCCGAATTGCTTGGCCACCTGCTCCACAAAGCGCTGCACGGCTGCAGCGTCGGTCACGTCCATGGGCTCGGCGTAGATCTCCGCGCCGGTCTCTTTGCGGAGTTTATCAGCGGCTGCATGCAAAGTCTGCTCGGTGCGAGCGCACATGGCCACCTGAGCTCCCTCGCGGGCGAAGGCTTCCGCCGTCGCAAGGCCAATGCCTTCACTGGATGCAGCCACGATCACACCACGGCCTTTGAGCCCGAGATCCA
>JBAIYI010000308.1:0-6779 GCA_037915955.1 Terriglobales bacterium | reverse complement strand
GTTTTATGTTTTCGACGGAGCGGCCCCAATGAATGGCAAAACTACCTTCCGGATGGCAAACATACTGATGAATGCAGTTTGTTATCTCTGGTATAACCCCGCGGTCCATATCGCAGCGGTTCGGGTGTTTTCCTAGACCCGGAACCGCCTTCCGGGTGATCCGGATCGCGGAAATTTCGATGAGTCTGCTGTAATAACTCAGGGGCGCGGCGAGTCCGCGCCTTTGTTGTTTGTGGCGACGGAAGATGCAGGTTCCAGTTCGATGATTTCCACCCATTCAGCTTTTTGCCGGGCGACGTAGACCACCCGCCCACCGAGCAGTTGGGCCGCTGCTTCCGGCGAGAGATCGAGATGATAATCAAAGAAGCGCCGGTTCAATCGCTCCCAAAGCGCAGACCTCAGCCACGTCTGCGATTCATATTTGGTTGAGAACAGATACGCCACCTGGTATTGCGAGCGCATGCCGCGAGCGCGCAGCACTTCCTCAGCCGTAAAATCGCGCACCGGAACAACAGTGAACGGCTGCTTCACGTACCCGAGATACGGTTTGGTCAGTTCGTCCGTTGCGGGCCATGCGGTCAGAATGACGTTGCCTTTTTCGTGCTGCTCAAGGAAATGCGCTCCTGCTACGTGCAGCCGGACAAAGCTGCTGTAGGCCAGGTTGTCTTCGGGCGCGATTCGGTAAGGCGGATCAACAAAGAGAGCAATTACGAAGAGTCCGATGATTGCGGCAGCGGCCCATTGCCAGTTTGCGATCCGTCGCCGCAAGGTCGACATGCCGAGCAGAATCACCAGGGGATAACACGGGAGCAGGTAGCGGGTAAGAACGGCACCGCCCACCAGTGAAAAGGTGACAACGTGCGCCAGCATGATCACGGCGAACTGGAGTTGCACCGGGACAGCAATGCGCCGGCGTTCGCCCGTGGTGTCCGTCACGGCAGGAAAGAACATCGCCAGCCCCATAGCAGCGGTGAGCGCCAGCATGTTCATGATGCCCAGCAGTTGCCAGAGGCGCAGTCCAAGGGCGAGAACGAAGCGCAGCGGTGAGAGCGCGTAAGTAATGTTGTACTGGTAGAACTCCGCGTTGCCGAAAAAACGTCCGGTGGCGTGGTAGTGGTAGAGCAGCCAGCAGGCGAGTGGAATCGCTGGGACGATAAATGGCAGTGCGCGACGCACGCGGGCGGGCTCCTGCTCCGCAGGTCGGCGCACCAATTCCCAAAGTCCAAGTGCGAGCGGGGTGATCACCGCCGTTTCCTTACTTAGAACTGCAAGTGCGAAAGCCGCTTGCGCAACCGAGGTTCGGCTTTCCATAACAAGCCGTATGCCCCACAGCGTGAATGCCGCGGCCATCAGGTCGGCATGGGCCAGTGAGCTCTGCACAAAGAAGATGGGGTAAACCGCCGTTGCGATAGTAGTCGCCCAGGCTACTGCGGTGTTAGAGACACGGCGTGCCAGCAGAAAAACGTTGGTCAAAGCAAAAGCCGCAAGCAGAAGCTGGGCGATGCGCGCTACCGCCGGCTTCCATCCGCTCAGCGAAAACCAGAGCGCGAGGTAAGCGGCCGGTAGCGGCGGATGGCCGGTGTCCATGGTGGTTCGGGGAATGAGCGCGTGGTACTGGATGATATCGTGCGCAGCGGGAACATAAAAGCCGGCTTCGTCCCAGAAGAAGGGCAGGCGCAGGAGCCCGGCGTGAAGAACGAAGATAACAATAAAGATGATCGGGAAAACGTGGATCGCCGTGACTCGTGGATGCCGGCCGGAGTTCAGTTTCATCAGTTCTCGAGTGGGTCCTGAAGAGGCGATCAGTGAATGGGGCCAGGAGGAGGCGTGATGGCGCTATCCAGCTTGATTTCACCGAAAGCCGCTTCATACTGAGCCACGTTCTGCTGCAGGATGGTGACCAGCGCCTTGGCCTGCTGGGGACTGACATAGATCCCCTGAAAGTTGTGGATCTCCACCTGGTCCATGCTCTGGGGCTGCATGCGGCCGAAAACCATGAGAAAGTCCCACACGCTCACGCGCACCTGCACGGAGTTAGCGTAACCTTCGCGGTAGTCGGGATCATTCACCAGTTTGATATTGGGTTGCTGCTGCACCGCCATTATTCCTCCTTGAAAATCTGCATCGAACGGGGAGAGATGAACATAACAGAAACGGCGGCAATGCGGGAAATCGCGCCATGAGAGTGTGCTGCCCGTCACATTTGGGCTTCTCACAGTTCATTTATAATTTTTTACCTCTTGAGGTTCGACTATGGATTTGAGCATTGTTGATGTCCATGCGCGCGAGGTGCTGGATTCGCGCGGCAATCCTACAGTAGAAGCAGAAGTTTTCCTGGGCGATGGTTCCATGGGCCGCGCTGCCGTTCCCAGCGGCGCTTCCACCGGCGAGCATGAAGCGGTGGAACTGCGCGATGGTGACAGCGAACGTTATCTGGGAAAAGGTGTGCTCACTGCTGTGGGCAACGTGAATTTGCCAATCGCAGACGCATTGCAAGGCATGGATGCCACCGATCAGCGCGCAGTTGACAGCGCCATGCTTGAGTTGGACGGCACGCCGAACAAGGGCAGGCTCGGAGCCAACGCCATCCTGGCCGTCTCCATGGCTTGTGCCCGCGCCAGTGCGAACGCGCTGAAGATTCCTCTCTATCGCTATCTTGGCGGCGCGGCGGCGAATGTGCTGCCGGTGCCGATGATGAACATCCTGAACGGCGGCGCTCATGCCGACAGCAATGTGGACTTTCAGGAGTTCATGGCAATGCCCGTTGGCGCGGAGACGTTTGGTGAAGCGCTACGCTGGGGCGCCGAAGTGTTTCATACGCTCAAGGGTGTGCTGAAGAAACGCGGATATAACACCGCTGTAGGCGATGAAGGTGGATTTGCGCCGTCGCTGAAAGCGAACGTGGAAGCAATCGAGCTGATCCTTGAAGCCATCCAGCAGGCCGGCTTTGCGCCCGGCGAGCAGGTTGCCATCGCGCTGGATCCGGCGGCGAGCGAGTTCTTCGACAAAGATCGCGGCGCATACGTGTTCAAGAAATCGGATAAATCTGTAAAGAGATCGAATGAGATGGTGGACTTCTGGGCTGACTGGGTACGGCAGTATCCCATCGTTTCGATCGAAGACGGGCTGGCTGAAGATGACTGGCAGGGCTGGCGCACAATGACGGATGAACTCGGTGACAAGATCCAGTTGGTGGGCGATGACTTGTTCGTCACAAATACGGAGCGGTTAAGCCGGGGCATTGAAGAAGGCGTTGCGAATTCGATCTTGATCAAGGTCAACCAGATTGGGAGTGTGAGCGAGACGCTCGAGGCCATTGACATGGCGCGGCGGAACGGCTACACGGCGGTCATCTCGCACCGCTCGGGTGAAACGGAAGACACATTCATCGCCGATCTTGCGGTTGCCACCGGAGCAGGCCAGATCAAGACCGGCTCGGCTTCGCGCACAGATCGCATCGCCAAGTACAACCAGCTTCTGCGCATTGAAGAAGAGTTGCAGGAAGGTGCACGCTTCCTCGGCCTGGATGCGTTGAACTGCGATGAAGAGGTGGTGAGGAAGGTACCCGTTTCCCGGAGCTAGCGTCTCGCGATCACGAGTCGCGAATTTACGGAAGAAAAAGAGCGTGGCCCTTGAGCCACGCTCTTTTGGCTTTAAGTTTCAAGTTATTCCTGGTCTTCGTCGTCCAGTTCTCCACCACCTGCGCCTGCGGCGCCGGCGCCTGACTTGATCTGCACCGGAGCACCCGCAAACAGAGTGCTGGAGCCGTGTTCAGCGGCTTTTTTGTTGAATGCGGTCACTTCCGTGTTAAGGAAGTTGTTGAAGGCCTGCAGGTTCTTCTCGAGTTCCTGGCGAACAGCGTTTGCCTCTTCCACCATGATGTCCCGAGGCGCTTCACCGTAGCCGCCCATCACGCCGCGCATGATGCCCTGTAAGCGATCATGGAAGCGCTGCAAGTAATGGATGTCATCCTGGGTGCCCGGCTGAATCTCAGAGTTATACAGGGGTTCCTGCATGGCCATGATCTTCTTGTCGAGCGCCTTGGCATCGTCCACCACCGGCTTGAACGAGGCATTCTGCTGCGCCGCATCGCCACCCTGGCTTTCGTCCGTCACCAGCAGATCCTGAAGGTTGGTGAGCTGCTTGTGCAGGCTGTTGAGGCGGTTGAGCGCTTCGTTCAACGCGGAAAGCTCGTCGCGCAGTTCGAGCCCAAGTTTCAGCTGGGCCTGCAGCGCATTGGGATCCAGCTTGAAGCGCGGATCATTTTCCACGGCAACGTTCTGCGTTTCAGTCTTGCCGTTGACGGTCACGGAAACCTTGTACGTTCCCGGCAAGGCCGTGGGGCCGATGTTGGGATCGAAGAAGAATTCTTCTTCCTCGCTGCCCTCACGCGGAGGCAGGAAGGTAAGCTTGCGCGCCCCGTCATAACGCAGGTTCCACACAGCGCGGTTGATTCCGGCCTTTGACGGTCCATAGAACGTGCGGATCACCTGCCCGCTCGAATCCGCGACCGTGATCTTCACCGGCGTCTCCTGCTTCTTTCTCATTTCCGGCGTGACTTTGATTTCCTGCGGCAGGTAGTAAGTAACGGCCGCGCCGTTCGGCGGATTGGGAGCAGTGTATCCGCCGGAAGCAAAGCCATGCTTGCTCCAGCCGTGCCAATTGACGGCGGTCTGCACGGTGTAGAGTTGGAAATTGTTGGCGAACACGCCGCCTGTGGCCTCAAGCGGCGTAATATCGTCCATCACGAACAGCCCGCGACCGTGCGTAGCGACAACCAAATCATGAGTCTTCTTGATGAACTTCAGGTCATAGATTGAGGCCGTGGGGAAGTTTGATTTCAGCCTCGTCCAATGCGCACCGTCATCGTTCGAATAGAAGAGAGCTGTGTCCGTGCCGAGCACGAGGAAGCCCTTCTTGTTGGGATCTTCGCGCACCACGCGCGCCGGATCGTCTTCCGGCAGGCCGGCGTTGATCGCCGTCCAGGTCTTGCCGCTGTCATGGGTCTTGAAGACGAACGGCTTGTTGTTGTCGAGCTCGTGGAAATCGAACGCCGCGTATGCGGTATTGGGATCGAAGGGTGAAACTTCAATCTGCTGCAGTCGTCCAAACTCCGGCAGGTTTGAGATGCTCTTGCTGGCATCGCTCCAGTGCTCGCCGCCATCATGCGTCACCTGCACCACGCCATCGTCGGTGCCAACCCAGATGGTCTTCGGATCTGTTGGCGAAATCGAGATGGAGAGAATGCAATCAAAGCTTTCCGCACCGCTCAGGTCCAGCGCGATGGGCCCGCCGCTGGAGATCTGCTTGCTCTTGTCGTTGCGGGTAAGGTCCGGACTGATGGGAGTCCAGTGTTCGCCGCCGTCAGTAGAGCGGAAGAGAACGTTGCCGCCGAGGTAGAGTTCGTTCGGATTTGTGTACGAGACTGCAATGGGTGAAGTCCAGTTGAAGCGGTACTTGAGATCTGCCGGTTTCATGGACTGCACGCCCTTTAAATAAGGACGCACGAAGCTGGAAAGGCCGTTTTCGGCATTCACCCGTTGAATGAAGCCGTTCTGCGAATCGGCGTAGATGGTGTGCACGTCCTTGCCGCGCGCCGGCACGATATATTCGCCGTCGCCGCCGACCACGGTGTACCAGTCAAACCCGGTGATGCCCCCGCGGCTCAGGCTGTTGGAAGGTCCGCACCAGCCGTTGTTGTCCTGCAGGCCGCCGCACAGGTTGTACGGCGTGGAATCGTCTTCAGCCACCATGTAGAACTGCTCGATCGGCAGGTTATCCAGATAGCGCCACGTGCGCGCGCCGTCGCTGCTCACGTAGACGCCGCCATCGTTTCCGTTAATCATGCGGTTCGGGTCCTGCGGATCAATCCACAGCGCGTGATGGTCTACGTGGACGCCGCGTGAAGTAGGCCGCGCAGTCTTGCCACCGTCTTCTGACAGCATGATGTTGAACGAGAGGAAGTAGAGCTTCGTCTCATCGTTGGGCGCGACCTGCAGTTCGCTGAAGTAGAATCCGCGCGCGGCAAGGTTATGGTTGTTGCTCACCATCTTCCAGTGGTCGCCCAGATCGTTGGTGTCGTAAAGCACGCCTTTCTTGTTCTCGACCAGAGCGTAAACATGGTGTGGATTGCTCGGGGCAGCCGCCAGACCAATGCGGCCTGTAGCTTCTTCCGGCAAACCCTCTTTCAGCTTCTTCCATGTGATGCCGCCAGCCACGGAGCGGAAAATTCCGCCGCTGGTTCCACCATTATCGAGCGCCCACGGATAGCGCCGCACACGCCACATTCCGGCAAAGAGCACCAGCGGATTGCCCGGATCCATGATCAGCGAGCTGACGCCGGTGTCTTCATCAATGAAAAGAGTCTTGTTCCAGGTCTTGCCGCCGTCCGTGGTGCGGAAGACGCCGCGTTCCGCATTCGGTCCCCACGCGTGACCGAGCACGCCCACAATCACGATGTCAGGATTGTGCGGATCAATCACGATGTTGGAAATCTGACCGGCATCGCGCAGTCCCATAAAGCGCCAGGTTGCACCTGCGTCAGGCGAGAAGAAAACGCCTTTGCCGGTAATCACGTCATTGCGGATGTTCTTCTCGCCGGTGCCAACCCAGACAAGGTTAGGGTTCGAGGGCGCCAGCGCAATCGCGCCGATGGAAGCCGTGGATTCCTTTTCGAAGATCGGCTTCCACGTCAGGCCGCCGTCCTGAGTCATGAAGACTCCACCACCGCCCGCGCCCGCATAATAGATGTTGGGCTTCCCCGGAATGCCGACCACAGA
>JBAIYI010000066.1:0-5914 GCA_037915955.1 Terriglobales bacterium | reverse complement strand
TGGGTTTAACCAGCGCGCTTGCGGTGATGAAGCCGGCCAGTTCGTCACAAGCGTAAAGAACTTTCTCCATTTTGCTTTCGCGGGTCACGCCGCTGTAGTCAGCATGGGAGAGGATGGCGCGCCGGATCTCCTCGGGATAACCACGCTCTTCCAGGATCTTATTGCCGACGAAAGGGTGCTCCTGCGGTGTGGGGTATTTTTCGTAATCAAAGTCATGCAGCAGGCCGGTGATGGCCCATTTTTCCTCGTCCTCTCCGAACTTGCGGGCGTAGGCGCGCATGCATGCTTCCACCGCCAGCATGTGCTTGCGCAGGCTTTCTGACTGGGTGTATTCGCAGACGAGGTTCCATGCAGACTGGCGGTCAATCATAGGCTTTTTACCGTGTTTCTCCTTATCTTCTCCGGTTTATCCGGTCTTTCTACCCGTTTTACCGTAATTTTTCCGTTGACAAGCAACTATCCATCGAAGAAACTACCCTAAGTTGTAGGAAGTAAAGAGTAAAGCGTTTTTGGAGTTTTGCCTGCTCTGGCACTCCGAAACCCTTATGGCAACAACGCTGGCACCGGTTGATTCCCGGGAAGTAGTTCGTTGCGACCATTGCCATCTCGTCCAGTTCCGGACGACCAATAATCTTTGCAGACGCTGCCGAACATCGCTTGACGAGGACGAGCCTGAGCCCATCCTCGTGGAACAGGTGCCGGCGATGGAAGCACCGTCGAGCCATTCCGGGCATTTACAGATCGCCGCGGCCATTCGCAATCTACGCCAGCGCTCCGGTTTGAGCCAGCGCCAGCTTGCGTTACGCATGCAGGTGCCGCGCACTTATGTGTCAAAGATCGAGAACGAGAAAGCTATGCCAACGCTCTCATCTTTGCAAAGGCTAGCCACCGCCCTTGAAGTCTCCGTGGGCGACCTCCTGAAGGGGTATTCGCGCACCCTGGAAGACGAGATTGCCGAGCTGATGGAGGACGGCTTCATCGCCGAGCTGGTGCCGATGCTGAGCAGCCTGGACCAGATGCAACGTTCCAGTCTGCTGACCCAGATGCGCGAACTAAGCATACGTCCGAGAAGGAGCGCCTAACGCCCACGAGATCAGCCGCCAGATCCCGGGTGCCATGGTCGGGCTTCGTGGAGATGACGGCTTTCCTTTCTCGGAAACCAGCATCCCTCCGCGGCCAACTGCACAGCGGCAATCGTCACTCCAACTCTCTGGTGACGAACATGCGTAACTTCTCCTTTGTCATATTCCTGCTCATGGCCTTTGCCGCGAGTTGCACATCCAACCAGAGCCCCGACACAACCCGTAAGGATGCCGCTGACGCTACCGCCAAACTCAGAGAAGAAAGCAAGCAAGCCGGTACGGAAATCAAGAAAGGCGCGCAACAGGCCGCCGTTGATGCCAAAGCCATAGCGCAAGGAGCCCGCGAAGGCTGGAACTCCGGCGATAAGGTCAACCTGAATTCAGCCGGCCAGCAACAATTAATGCAGCTTCCCGGAGTTGATCAGGATTCAGCTCAGAGGATCATTCAGTCACGCCCGTATCACACCACGGAAGAACTGGAGACGCGCAGCGTAGTTTCTGAGGACGTCTATCGCCGGATCAAAAACAAAGTAGCAGTGCGGTAACAGGCAGGCGGGGGACCGCCTGCCCGATCCAATGGTCTATTTGTAAGCTGCGATTGCAGCCGCCTCGTCGTCCTTGATGTCGAAGACGGTATAGAGCTTGGTGATCTGGAGAAGATCATGGACTTTCTTCGTCAGGTTCAGCAGTTTCAGTTCGCCGCCCTGGTTCCGGACGGAGGTGAAAGCGCTGACCAACTCTCCGATCCCTGAGCTGTCGATGTACGTGACGTCGCCGAGATTCAAGAGGATCTTTTTGTTTCCCTTGCTCAACAGGTCGCGAACCGTGTCGCGCAATATCACACTGCCTTCTCCTAATGTGATCCGGCCGCTCATATCCACAACGGTGACGCCGTTGACCTGCCGATTGCTTGCCTTCATTGTCACTGTGATTCCTCCTTGGTATCCGCCGCTTTGCGGCCTACATGCTTGATCAATGTGATCTCAGTCCCTGGGTGCACGTTCCGGAATTTCACTTCATCCATGAATGCCCGGATCAAGAAAATCCCGCGCCCGGAACCTTTCATCAGGTTCTCCGGCGCCAGAGGATCCGGAATATTGCCGGGATCCAGCCCCTGTCCCTGGTCTGCTACTGTGATGACCAGGGCATCTCCTGTTGTTTCATACGCCAGCGTGACTTTTTTCTCCGGATCATAGGCGTTGCCGTGCAGCACCGCATTGACACAGGCTTCACGCACCGCCATGCTGATGCTGTATTGCTCGTCCTCGGGGAATCCCGCACCTGCCGCCGCCTCCAGGGCCGTACTTTCAGCCTTATTGACGCTGTCCAGAGTTGAGTCCAGCGTGTACGAAACCCGTTTTGTCATGCGACGATCCACAAATGTCTAATTGAGACGGCGAACCTGGTCACGGCG
Source organism: Terriglobales bacterium (assembly GCA_037915955.1). GTDB lineage: Bacteria > Acidobacteriota > Terriglobia > Terriglobales > Acidobacteriaceae > Angelobacter. The sequence goes on along the minus strand of JBAIYI010000066.1, from coordinate 3,418 downwards.
GGCGGAATGCTTAGTTTGCCTATCGGGAGCCGCGATTGTCAAACCGAGCAGGACGCGCTGCCATCCACAGGAGCGCATTGCTGACCAGGCTCCGTGAGCTGACAAGTTAATTCGAACGAAGGCAAAAGGTCGAAAATCAATGCGTGGTGGGCGCAAACTGCAGCACCATCAGTGTTTGGTCATCAATCTGGCGAGGGTCTGCTCGAAACTTCAACACATCATCCACGCAGTCCTGCAGAAGCTCGTGCGACGTCCGGTCGATGCAACGTTCCAGCACCTTACCCAGCCGATGCGAGCCGTACTCCGTTCCATCGTGCCCCAGTGATTCCGTGAACCCGTCGGTATAAAGCACCAGGCTCTCCCCGGGGGAGAAGCTGTAAGTGGAACTGGAGAACTGCTGGTCACAGAAGAGCCCGATCGGTACCGTAGAGCATTCAAAAGCGCGCAGCGCCTCGCGTCCAAGATGGAACGGCGCCAGATGGCCTCCATTGCAAATTTCCACCTTCCCGCACGCGGAAGCGCGGCCGGCGATCAGCGTCGCATACTGCGTAGGCAGCGTGCTTTCGCAGAAGATACGGTTCGCCCGTTCCACGATGTGCGGCAGGCTCAGGCCGGTGGAAATCAGCACGCGGAACATGGCATGAAGGTTGGCCATGAGCATGGAAGCCGCCACGCCCTTGCCGGAGACGTCGCCCAGCATGAAGTAGAGTTCGTCACCGTGGGGTACCAGATCAAGGTAATCGCCGCTGACCGGGCCTGCAGGCTGATAGTGGTATGCCACTTTCCAGCCTGCCACTGAGAAATCTTTCTTGGGCAGCAATCCCGTCTGGATTCGGGCCGCCAGTTCCAGGTCATTCTCCAGAGCTCGCGCCTCATCCGGCGCCAGACACCCGAGGCATACGCGCGTCAACGGATCGGCAAGCAGGCGTTCCGGTTCAACCGTGTCATGGCAGACCTCGCAGGTACCGTAGGTGCCGGCTTCAGCGCGTTCCAGTGCCCGGTCCACCTGATCCAGCAGCTGGACCATCTGGGCGGTCTGCTGCTTTGCCAGCGCCGCTTCCAGTTTATGCCGGCGAACCAGAAGCTGGTCCCGCAGGAGATGAAAATCGGTGACCTGAACTGCCATAGCAAACTCCTCTCGATGAGAATCCGCAACCACCCCGCAGGATTCAAAAATTCAAGCCTGATCACGAGCCTAACAACCGCCAACTACTCTTAACCATCCGATTTTTGCGTCCAAACTCATGAATACTCTAGTCAGGACAGCACACATTCGGTATTCTGCGAACGGGCATGCAGAATGATGCAACCAGTGGCACTTTCGCGCATTCTGGGCGCGCCGGTCTATGACGAAACCGGCGGCGTCGCCGGACGTGTGCGCGAAGTAGCCATCTCCCCCAAGGACGATCCCAACCGCATTTCAGACCTGGTCGTAAAAACCTCAGACGGCGACCGCCTGCTGCCCACTGGCCTGGTCAAACTCGTCAATGCTTCGTCCGTGCAAGCCATCGGCAAGGCCGACCAGTGGCCGCCTCTCGCCAGTTCGGAAGGCATGCTCATGCTGGAACGCGACCTCCTTGACCAGCAGATCATTGACGTCTCCGGCCGGAAAGTGGTCCGTGTCAATGACGTTGACCTGCTGCCCGAAGGCGTAAACGGCGGCACTAAACTGAAAATCGGCAACGTCGACATCGGTCTCCGCGGCGCCATCCGACGGCTGCTCAAAGGGCTGGCTCCCAACGGAGCCATCGAAGCCCTGGCTGGCCGCATGCCTGCCCGGGTTATCCCATGGGAGGCCGTAGACCTCATCGAAACCGACCCGGCCCGCCGCGTTCACCTCAAGCTGGAGTATGAACGCCTCTCCAAGCTGCACCCGGCCGATATCGCCGACATCCTTGAAGACCTTGCGCCGGCCGAGCGCGGCGCCGTCTTCGAATCGCTCGATGATGAAGTCGCCGCGGACGCCCTGGAGGAGATCGATCCAGAAATCCAAGTCGAACTCATGCGCTCCATCAATCCGGAACAGGCCGCCGATATCGTCGAGGAGATGAACCCTGACGCCGCAGCCGACCTGCTGGGCGACCTGCCTCAGGAAACCTCCGAAGAGATCCTCGAGGAGATGGAGCCGGAGGAGCGCGAAGAAGTCTCCGAGTTGCTCGAATACGAGGAGCACACCGCTGCCGGCCGCATGACCACCGACTACCTCGCGCTGGGGCCGGATGCATCCGTCGGCGACGCCATCGACAAACTGCGTGAGTTTGAAGGCGACCCGGAAACCATCAACACAATCTTCCTGGTCGATGCCGGTCATCGGCTCACAGGCGCCGTCCCGCTCGTATCCCTGGTCGTGGCTCCAGCCGGAACAAAACTCTCCACGCTCGCGCCGGACCACGTAATCTCCTGCAAGGCAGAAACCAGCGAAACCGACGTAGCCGAGATGTTCGACAAGTACAACCTTATGACGCTCCCGGTCGTTGACGACCACCAGCGTTTGACCGGCGTGATCACCGCGGACGACATCATCAGCCTCCTGCGCAGCCGCCTGTAGCTCCGTGCCATTCCTGTTCGCTAGCCGCGCTGTTTATTGTTAAGTAACTACCAGGGCAGAGGCGGGGAGTCATCGGGTCACCCCGAAAACAAAGCACTTAGCGAAGAGCACCCCGGAGGGGGTACCGGTTCTCGCAGTTCTTCGTGTGCGATGTCCGTGGACTCGATGGTTTACTACTTTCTAATCCTCTCAAGCTAGCAGCTAGAAGCTAGTAGCTAGTAGCTAAATTGTCAAAGACCGGCCGCGCGTCGAGACGCGGGAATCACCCTCAGGCAATCAGGCAACCTTAACACAGTTGAGCTAGGCGAATCAATAGCAAAATTTGTCATTGTCTGGGCTGGTTTGTGTCTCGGGCGCTCTACGCCCTTCATCCCGTGGGAACTCCGTCAGGCAACTCTCCTGTTCATGCCGGGCATCAAAGCTCCTTCGAACCGCTATGCCCCGCAAATCAAAAGCACCTCGGGAAGACCGCCTCTGGATTGCCCCTGACTTCTCCCTTGCCAAACGCCCCTTGAAGGTTTCTCCGGCCAAGGCCTCCAGCCGCGAGTTTCCTCCCCTTGCCCCTGAACTCGATAACGATTCGACCGTCGCCCGCCTCCTCGAACTAGCGGATATTGCACTCGGCGGCGATAAAGAAGAAAAACAGTCTTGATCTAAATCGATCTAGAGCGTTGCCAGCGCCTGTCCCAGGTCCCGCTTCAGATCCACTACGTCTTCCAGCCCCACATAGAGCCGCACCAGCCGCGACCCATAGGCCGGTCGCTTTGGCGATTGCAGGTCATAGGTCATTGCCAGGCTGTTCACCCCGCCCCAGCTGTAGCCGATCTCAAACAGCTCCAGCGCGTCAATAAATCTCAGGATCTGCTCCTT
>JBAIYI010000701.1:0-1630 GCA_037915955.1 Terriglobales bacterium | reverse complement strand
CTGCTGAGGTTCCGAACCTGGTCCGAAGCAAAAGGCCACCCGCTTGGGTGGCCTTCTTTTTTCGGTTCCAAAAACCTCTTCTCAGCCCCGGTTGGGGAGCTTGAACTCCACCCCGCGATCTTCATTTACCTTGACGGTTGCGTCCAGATCGAGCTCCGCGAGCGGAATCTTTTTTGCGAGCTGTTCGTTCAGCACAATCAGCCTGTCACCCAGGATGGCATAGTTCTGGATCTCCTGTTGGTGGCCGTCGCGGAAAACCAGGATCGTCGTAGGACCCGGCTTTTCTTCAGCCGGAGGAGCTGGAGGCGGAGCCTGGAGGCGGCTTGCCGGCTCGCTCCATGGCTGCTCACCCAGATTGGCCGAATTCTCGGGTCTCCAGTTGCGCTCGAAGACCGTCAGCCCCGGCCGTTCCGGTTCGGCAGGTGGCATTGCCTGCTCTGATGAATCGTAGGAATCATCCGGTCCGACGTAGTAAGGAGCTACATATCCGACTCCGTAACCCAGAAAACCTTGATTGAACCTGCCGCGATGATGAGGACGGCGTCCGGGATGCGGTCTGAACGGAACTCCGTTCGGGGCGAAATGGATGCCATTCGACGTAACAACAGTGCGGGGATTCACTGGCCCTGTGGGACTGCCCGCGGCCTGGATGCTTCCGGGCGTAACCGCACTCCACGAAGGCGGCAATGCCGTTCGCTGAGCCATGCCAGGAATCGACATCCCAAGCGCCATAACGCAACCGATGAAGGTCGAAAAATGGGCTTTCATGACAGCTTATGATACGCCCGATCCCGCTCTCAGCTTGTCAAAATTTGTGCTTCAGTCAGAGTTTCAGTTCCAATACGGCACCGTAAAGGACCGGTGTTATGAGAGGCTAAACTTAACTGGTGAAATAGGTTAGCTGCACCAAGCCGGCAATTCCCAGGGTTGCATGGACGAGGATCGCTCCGGCGAGCAGACCCAGAACTGCATCAGAGTACCGGCTCTCCAGAAGATCCGCCGCCATCCCGGCAATGAAGACGTACCAGAAGGGCAGCGAGACGATCAGGAACGTGTAGCCTCCGGCGATAGGCATGACAAACGCCAGCAAGACACAAAACGCTCCCGCCAGAAGCGGAGCAGTCGTTCCGAAGTACCTCGTCTTTGGCCAAACGACATATGTGACCAGCGACACCAGGAGAAGGAGTGCGGGAGCACTGCCGCTGTCCAGAAAGAATCTGCCCACGAGCTTCCAGTTTGCGAGATGAAACAACTGCCTTGGCTGGAACTCGACCCAGTGCGCCTGGAGCAGTGCTTTCGGGAGCCAGGACACGTGCGGCACGAAACTGAACGTCAGCACCACGAATCCAACTACGCAGGCCGCAAACAGAATCGCTGCGGCGGCTCCTCTCCGTACCGGGGCCAGCCACAACATGAAACACAATACCGGTAGAAGCAGCAGCGCCATGGAATACTGCGACGCCACGGCGATGCCGATGGAAACACCCATCAGCACGATGCGCTTCCAATTCCACAGAATTACTTCCCGGGGAGCATAGAGGGTATGCGCAACGGCAATGCCCGTGAACACCAGTCCGAAGGATCCCCAGGCCGCGGCAATGTCGGGCAGCACCTGCGCACTGCGGGTGAC
>JBAIYI010000711.1:0-3979 GCA_037915955.1 Terriglobales bacterium | reverse complement strand
ACCACGGATTCGAGCTTTGCCTCAGGGAGGCCGCCAAGCGCGCCGAGAAGCTTCTGATGTCCGCCACGCAGCAGTTCCAGCGCCGTGCTCCAGCCTTCCGGTGAGCAGGTCGTCACCGGCGGCCAGTCTTGCTCGCTGCTCAGCTTGATTTCGAATGGCCCTGAGAGCCTCTGCAGGGCGACCCGTTCCCATGCTGCGATATGCAGCGCGATCTCCCATATCGAATGTGCGGCGCCTTTCGGTTTACGAAAGGCAAGTTCGGCGGAAACATCCGCCAGGATCTCGGATACGGAGTCGCCGTGCCACGCTCCGCCGGAAAAAGCACGGCGCAACTGGTCCTGCAATCTGCTGATCTCGCTCATCTTTCTCTCCTGATCAGGGCTTTTTCGTTGGCCGAATCAGCACTTCGCTTACGAACGATTGTGTCTCTTGAGTGACCAGCATCGCAACCACGTGCGCAATGTCATCCGGCGTCAACATTCGTTCTGACTGCCTGCCTTCGGCATGCAAGAACCCCGTATGGGTCGATCCCGGACAGATCACCGATACCCGGATGTTATTGCCGCGCAACTCTTCTGCTACCGAGTAGCTCAGTCCGTTCAGCCCCCATTTCGACGCGGCATAGGCGGCCGCGTTCGGGACAGGATTCTTCCCGGCCAGGGACGAAATGTTTACGATATGCCCGCCCCCAGTCTGAATCATCAAGGGCACAAAGGCGCGGAGGAGGTAATACGGACCCCGCAGATTGGTGTTGAGGATGCGATCCCAATCTTCCGGCGACGTCTCGTGCAGTTTGCGTTGGAAGTCCCCGATACCTGCGTTGTTGACCAGAATGTCGATGCGTCCGAACTTCTTTTCGACGCCGCGTGCGAGGGCATCCACCTGCGTCAGTTGGGTGACATCGCAAGTAACGGGTTCGCACTCCCCGCCGTTTTCCCGGATGGACTGAGCCGTGTGGGTGAGCGGCTCCTGCGTGCGGGCGGTGATTACGAGAGTAGCGCCCATGGAAGAGAGGCGCCGGGCAATGCCCTCTCCTATCCCGCGGCTGGCGCCGGTCACGACTGCGATTCGTCCGGAAAGAGGAGTGAATTCAACTGGCTTGGCAGACATTGGCGTCTCCACTGATCCTCGAATTTAGATGCCCGGTGCGGCTGGCGGCGCTTATTTCGCAGTCCGTGCCGCAAAGGTCGCTATCCCAATGTCATCATAGCGAGTCTAAAGCACTTGCCTTGTGGGGCCTGCGTTTCTATAATCCAACATCCGCAAGAACGTCTCTTCGGCAATGGGTTACCGGAGCCGAGCGGGGGCATGCGTGTCGAGCCGCTAATGGCGTTTGCGCAAGCGTGGCATTAACGCTGTCTCCCATGCACGTTGATTACGTGAGGGTGGAAGAGCGTCACACAGTTCTCTGAGTCTGAAGGAGCTATCGAATGAAGAAGCCGCTAGTGACAATGTTGCTGGTGTTCGGGACGTCCGTACTCCCGGCGCTGCCGGCCGCCGCCCAAGGGGCCCAGCCCGCTGCAGGCGCCGGACAAAGCCAGCCTGCACAGCAGAAGAAGGAAATCAAAGACCCTGCTGAGTACAACGCCTACGTCAACGCCGTTCAGCAACAGGATCCAAAACAGAAAGCCGCCGGGCTGGAAGCGTTCCTCAGGTCCTATCCCAATACGGTGATGAAGGAAGAGGCGAACGAGCAGCTGATGGCAGCTTACCAGCAAGCCGGGGACGCTCAGAAAGCATCCCAGGCGGCGAACCAGCTGATCCAGGTGAATCCGAACAACGTTCGCGGATTGGCGCTGCTCGCCTACAATGCCCGAACCTGCGCCGAGCAGGGAAATGCCGCCTGCATTCCCCAAGCTCGCCAGTACGGCACACAGGGAATCCAGGCTCTTCAGACGATGCCGAAGCCTGACGGAGTCAGCGACGAGGATCTCGCAAAGCAGAAGAACCAGTTTTCCGCTGTGTTCGATGGAGCGGCCGGATTCGCGGCTCTCCAGCAGAAGGACTATCCTTCGGCTGCCAGCCATCTTCGCGCGGCTGTCGCGGCCCTGGATGCTCTGAAGCCTCCGGCGGGTCCCCAGACCGATTCGCTTTTCCTTCGCGACGTTTATCCCTTGGCCGTTTCCGACCTCGAGCAGAAGCCGATGGCGGAAGAGGGACTCTGGTGGGTGGCGCGCGCTGGAAACCTGGCGGCCGGCAATGCCGCGGCCCAGGCCCAGATCGAGAAGTATGGAAAAAGCAAGTACATCAAGTTCCACGGATCGGAGGAAGGCTGGGCCGAACTGAAAGCGGCTGCTACCGTCAACATGCCTCCCGCCGACCGGAAGCCGGTGGCGAAATATGAGCCTCCGACTCCGCAGCAGCAGGCAGCGGACCTGATCAAAGAGAAGAAAGTGAAGGATATGGGCTTTGCCGAGTGGCAGCTCATTCTTTCTTCCGGCAACCAGTCCGCGGCTGACATCGTGTGGAACACGATCAATGGCAAGGCTCTGCAACTCGTGGCCAGCGTCATAAGTGCCACTCCGACCAAGATCGAATTGGCCGGCAGTACCGACGACATTGAGTCCAAGACCGCCGACATTACCATGACCATGGAAACCGCTCTCCCGGCGCGCTTCGTTCCCAAGCCCGGTGAGATGATCACCTTCGAGGCCGTTCCGTCCAGCTACACGCCCACTCCCTTCATGATGACCATGAAGGACGGCATTCTGCTCGACAGCACGGGCAAACCGTTGAAGATGACCGCTCCGGCGCGCAGACCAGCACCCCGGAGAAGGCCCCAATAAGCTTTTTCAGACCAAATCCCCCTCATGGGAGCAGCCCCTAAGGCTGCTCCTTTTTTTTATTTCGGGGTTTCTATCCCGCCCGCCTGGACTCCAGCAGAAGAGCGAGGCTTTGGGGTTTCGTGGAGCGGTGGCTGCAACCTAAACAGAGAAGGAGCGATTGGAATCGCTCCTGGAACCACATAGGTCAGAAGAATGCAATCAGCGCGCTTTGCGCTCCATGGAGGCAAGGGCAGGACGTTCGCTCCGGGGCGGGCGACGGACGCCGGTTCTCAAACTCTTGATGTCAAGATTGAGTTCGGCGATGGTGCGGCTGAGAGTATTGCGATGCATACCAAGCTGGCGCGCGGCTTTGCACTGGTTGCCGTTGTTTTCCTGGAGCACAGTCAGGATGAAGCGCTTTTTGAATTCCCGGATTGCTTCCGAATACAGTATGCCGCTCTTGTACATCTGCAATATGAGTGCTTCGAGCTGGTCTTTCACAGCGCCTCTCTTTAGCTGCGTCAGCGGGCCGGCTTGCCCGATTCATTGGGACGCCGCAGGTCGCAAAGGCAGAGCTGGCGCCTTTTCCCGGGCATTCCGTAAGATTTCCATTCCCTCGTGGAATTTCGAACGTAACTCCGCGGGGGCAATCCATGCCGCAGTCCTGCCCAGCACCAGGAAATACGGCGCCAGTGCCGAATCCCTGAGCTTGGGGCTGCCGGGCGCGAAGGCCGCCATGGCCATCACCAGGATGGCGCTGACGGCAATGCCGCGCACCAAACCGAACGCCCCGCCTAGAATGCGATCGAACCATCGCAACCCCACTCCGGCAACGGCCCAGCGCGCAATGCGTCCACAAGCGCCGGCCAGGGCTGCAATACAGATGAAGATTGTCAAAAAAGCAGCAAGATCAGCCACCCATGGTGAACTGACGTACTTCAATAACCACTTGGCAAGCGAGGGATACTCCCACGCCGCCACCACATATCCCACCAGCACTCCCGCCAGGTTGAAGACTTCATAGAAGAAGCCTTGCGACAGGGCCAGGAGCGTCGAAAAAACCACTAACAGAAGAATGATTCCGTCAAGGATGGTCATGCCACCCCTTCTATCCGGGCAGTCCGTGCCCCGTCAGGCGGCGGTACGCCTCCACATATTTTTCGCTTGTCTTCGCAGCCACCTCCGCAGGCAATCCCGGAGCCGGTGGCTGTTTG
>JBAIYI010000840.1:0-3529 GCA_037915955.1 Terriglobales bacterium | reverse complement strand
GGTCGGCGTATTTTTTGGTTACTATCCGGCGCGGAAGGCGGCGCAACTCGATCCCATCGAGAGCCTGCGCTTTGAAAGCTAGCGCGCAGGACGCGGCTTCCTGATGCTTCGCTGTGGCTGTTCCGCCTGACACCTATGAAGACGCTCGGCTGCCTTTAGCACCTGGGGATTGGGGCTGGCAGCGACGAAGCAACGGCACCGTTCACAATACGACGTGATGAGAGACGAGTGCCTCGATGATGGTGTGTGCTTGAAGGACACAATCAAAAATGAAACTGGGCTGAATTTTTGAGGAGCTTGGAATGAGTGTACGCCGGAATCGCTGCTGGCGGAAGCGCCTAAATACGCCAGAGTAGATGGACAGTTCCTTTTTGGGAGCGGTCAATTTTTAACGCAGCTTTAACAATCGGCTTATTCCTGGTTGATCTGCATGGTCTGGTCAATGCTCAGTGATTTCGGCATGCCGGAGCTCTCCGGGCCGGAATATCGCGCCACGATGCGGAAACTGCCCTCAGCGGTTTCGGCAGAGTAGGAGTACGGACCACGGTTGTCACGAGTCATGGTGAGGTCTCCATCCGCCCGCAGCTGGTCCAGACTGACGTATCCACCCTTGGTCGCGGCATGGCTGCGCTCGGCCTGCGCCATGGCCAGCAAATCATTGCGGACGCCCATCAGGTCGACCGTCGCCGTGGGGTTGGGACTGCCGCCGGACACTACGGACTGCGTTCCCTTCATGTAAAACCAGTACCCCACCACCAGCACGGCGAGAAGCGTAATGAATGAAAATGCGCGTCCCATGGCTTGCTCCTTTTCGTATGGTGAATCATAGCTTTGCGCAGGCGTGCGGGCTTTGAGAAAATCATGAGCTTGACTCACGAAAGTGCAATCCGCGTTGCAGTCGTTGGTGTGGGCTCGTTTGGGCGAAACCATGCCCGCGTTTACCACGAGCTGGCCCAGCACGGCGCCGAACTGGTGGCCGTGGTGGATAGCAACCTGGGCACCGCAGAAGCGGTGGCCTCACGATTCGGCTGCAAGGCATTCAGCACGGTGGAAGAACTGTTTGGCCGAGTGGATGCCGTTTCCGTGGCGGTGCCGACAGTCCATCACCTCCAAACCGCAGCCGCGCTGATGGCGGCCGGCATTGACGTTCTGATCGAAAAGCCGGTGGCATCCAGCCTGGAAGAAGCCGACGAGTTGGCCGCGCTGGCAAAGGCACACAATCGCGTGGTGCAGGTGGGACATTTAGAGCGCTTCAATCCCGCAGTCCGGGCGACCATACCCCTGCTGACCCGGCCCATGTTTTTCGAATGCCACCGGCTCAGCGTCTTCACGCCGCGATCACTGGACGTGGATGTGGTCCTGGACCTGATGATCCACGATCTGGACATCATCCTCAGCTTCGTAAAAACACCTCTGCGCGAAATTCGAGCGGTGGGACTGCCGGTGCTGAGCGGCAAAGTGGATATTGCCAACGTGCGCCTGGAGTTTGAATCCGGCTGCGTAGCCAATCTCACTGCCAGCCGCGTGAGCACGGAGCGAGTTCGCAAGCTGCGATTTTTCCAGCCCCGGGAATACATTTCGCTGGACTATGGGCGGCAGGACGTTCTGCAATTTCGCATCGCCCAGGAAGAGAAATACTCACTGGACCAGTTGCTGGGTATGGTGGGCACGCCCAGCGAGTCGCCCATCCCCGGCGTGAGCATCCACAAACCTCCGGTACAGACCGAAGAGCCGTTGCGGGCTGAACTCAAGGCATTTCTTGAGGCCGTCCGTACGCGCAACACGCCTGTGGTTTCTTTGGAGGATGGCCGCCGGGCGCTGAAGGTGGCTTTGGAAATCCTGCAGGCCATCCATGAACATGCGGAGAGGGCGGGGCTGCTGCCGGTTCGATGAGCTCAACTGTAAACAACTGTTAAGCAAGGGCTTACTCGGCGCTAATTCAGCGATTGCACTGAAAAAGCTCACTTTTTTGGTACTACTTGGCGCAAGGGCATCTCATAAGGCGCGTTCTAATGAGAGAATACAGACAGACCTTTCTGACATGCGTCTAAACAGTTAGTTTGGTGGTGCGCTATCCCCCTGCTTGAGCCCCAGGAACTTGAAAATCCCGCGCCGTCTTCCTTAAGAGATGGGCAGCTGAACCTGCTTCTCGCCGATATCTATGAAGAGGACGCGGTTGAGGCTTATCGCCGGCGAGAAGCCGCGTGGATTTCCGTGGCCGTGCATGGGGCGATTCTTTTGCTGCTCATTTTTGCCCCGAAGTGGATACCGAAATCGGTTTACGTTATCCCGATGCATCCAAGCCAGGACTCAACATTCCTTGAGTTGCCTCCTGATCAGCTCAAAGTAAAACCGCCAAAGACCGACAAGATCTCCGACCAGAACCGTATTGCGCAATCCAAGACGCCAGCGCCCAGCCGCGAGGCGCTACGCAAACTGATTGATACGCGCACGCCCGGGCGGCCGGCACCTCAGCCGGCTCCGGCTCCCGCGCCACAGCAGGCGCAGGTAACGCCTGAGCAACAGCCACCTCCTCAACAGGGCCAGGCCCAGATGCCCGTGCAGCAACAGCAGCCGCAGCAGACAGCACAACTGCAAGCCCCGATTCCACCGCCACAGAAGAAGAATCCATTTACCATTGCGTCGCCCGGTTCTTCGATCAGCAAGGCCATTGAATCGGTGGCGAATTCGCACGGCACGAACAGCATCAGCTTTGGTGGCGGTGATTACGGCTCCGGCCTGCAACCGAAAGCCGACAAGCGCGGCGATCTGGAAATCCTGAGCGATACCTTGGGGGTGGACTTTGGGCCCTACATGCGGCGGCTGCGCCAGACCGTACAGGACCACTGGGATCCGCTGATTCCGCAGTCGGCCATGCCGCCGGAGATGAAAAAAGGCACGGTGGTGATTGAGTTCGCAATCCTGAAAGACGGGCGCGTCTCCGGCCTACGTGTGGTAAAGAGCTCAGGCGATCCTGCGCTTGATCGCGCGGCTTACGGCGCCATTACATATGCCATTCCTCTTCCCAACCTGCCGCAACAGTTTGCGGGGGACTATCTGCTGCTGCGGGCGCATTTCCTCTATAACCCGGACAGGAACGCGCTGGAATAGATCTGGGAGCTACCAGCACGCATGTTGAGGCTACTCGGATTCATCCGCGCTGGGCCCATAGATTGCCGGAACTTTCGCACCCATGGGACGAAGATACGTGGACAGCTGTCCGCGATGGTGAATCTGATCCAGCAGGAAACCCCACGCCATGGCGAATCCAGCATCTGTCATTACTTCCTGCCCGTTCCAGATAAAAGGCAGCTGCTCTTCCCAGCGCGAAGCGGGCACAGCATGCAGGCGGCCTGTGATGGCGTCATGCTGGCGGTCGTATTCCGCAATGACCTCGCCCACGGTAGGTGGTGCTGCGACCTCACTCCAGCCAAAGGCTCCTTTTTCCAGACCTTCCGCCAGGGCCGCCTCTTCGCGCACCATGAGCCATGCGATTTCCCGGGCGGTTCGCGCCTTCGGGTCGGGCCTG
>JBAIYI010000655.1:0-18760 GCA_037915955.1 Terriglobales bacterium | reverse complement strand
AACTCGATGAAATGTTTGAAGCCGCGGTCAATCGCCGCGCTTTCCATTCCCGCGGGGAGTTGAAGCAGCGCCGCTGCCAGGCTGCTTTCCAGTTTCTCCATGGTCAGTAATCGGGCTTGCTCACGTTCCGCACGCCTGCGTTGAACCGTCATGCGGAACAGGAGAACGATCAGTACAGCCTCAACAATTACGGCAGCAAGCAAGCCAATTAACTTCCACTTGTACAGGTCCCAGAGTCCGAATTCCTGATACAGGACGGTGCTGCCTTCAGGAACGGGATCAATGCCCCACCGGTTAAGCTGCCGCGCGTCGAACACATAGTGTTGAAACTCCGCGGCCACAAACGGAACCTTGGCGGAACTTTCGCCCTTGACCAGCCGTTCTGCCACTTTGCCCAGGGCGCGGCCGGCCTCCTTCATGTCCACCACACTCCCGCCAACCGCTCCCTTGCCAACCTGGTCGCGCGAGCTCCCATACATAGGACGGTTGGCCGCACGGGAGAGCTCCGGCAAGATGCGATCACTGATGTACTCCTGCCCCGTGCCGTCCACAGTGATGTCAAGAAACAAGACGACTGAATCACTATTGAGATTGCTGAGTTCGGAAGTGATCTGCTGCATGCTCGCCGCTTTCAGCGTGCGGACATTAAGATCGCGGCGGCTGGCCTTGAGCTCAGCTTCCGCGATCTGTGCTTTCATCTCATCGTCCCAGCTTGCACCTGTAACCAGGACCAGTTCGCGCATGCCCGGGTTTTGCAACAAAGCAAGATCAGCCGTACGGGAGTAATTTGGCTCGAGGCGCACGCCTGTTACTCCAGGCTGCAATACGGGAGCTCCGGGGCTGTTGGGAAGCCAGCTGCAAAAGCATACGATTTTGGCCGACGGGAAAAGGCGCCGGCCATACCCTTCGGCAAAATCGAGTGCCTCCGGGCCGATGGTGATGATTACATCAATACTCTGGTGAGCGTACTTGATCTCCATGAAGGCTGCCGCCTTCGCCTGCATCCGGCCGGCCTTGGTGAAAAGATACGGGTCCAGGTACTCGATATCAAAATGCACCTGGCGGTTTTCATCCTGAATTTCCGAGCGCGCCTCATCGATTAAGGCAGAGGTCCCCGCCTGGTCAGGATCCACCGAAGTGATAAACAGGATGCCTCGCTGTCCATCCGCCGCGGCGCCTGGTACTGAAAAGAAAACAATGGCCAGAAGCACTGCGACTTTCATACAGCTGGGTACTCGATTCACTCCCCACATCTCCAATCACGTTGCGCGCAATTTTGGGGGCCCATCGGCAGGAAACCGCTCTCTGCACAATGCAATAGAGTTGCTTTGTTTGTATCTTGGTTTGGACACAGGTTATGTGATTGCCGTCACCCGCAGTTGTGTCACGCTCACACATCGGGTGACTCTGCGGTGCAGAGATGGAGGAACTGCTGGGATCCTACCGCGCGGGCTCTGGCTGCGGGTCTGAGTTCGACGTCCTGTCGCGCCTCAGTATCAGGCCCGGGATTCCCCGACCTGAGCCGGTTCGCCGCGTCAACTCGGCAACGCGTCCTTTCATCTCCTGAAACGAGTTGGTAGAGACCACATATTCCGCTCGTGGAGGCAGCAGTGTTTCGATGACGGACTGCGCACGCCGTACACGCTCCTCTTTCATGGGATGTGTTTCGAAAGACTTGGCGAGAAATCCTTTCTTCTTCTTCTCGCTTGCCTGGACTCTTTCGAAGAGGTCAATCAGTGCCACGGGATCATATCCGGCGGCATATTGGTATTCCAGCCCGAGCACGTCGGCCTCTCTTTCAGCGTTCCGGCTGAATTTCAGGAATGTCATGGGAACGGCGATTCCCGCCACCTGACGTGCAATTGCCACCGCGGGCCCGCCAACCACGCCCATGGCCATGCTCGTTAAAGTAAACAGGTCCGCCTTGGTAGCGTTTCTGGTCCCATGTCTGGCTGCTACGTGTGCGATCTCATGAGCCAGCACTCCCGCAAGTTCTGCTTCACTCTCCGCTGCCAGGATTGTCCCCGTATTCACGAAAAGAAAGCCACCCGGTAAGGCAAACGCATTGAACTCATCATTATCAAGCACCTTGATCACGAATGGGACCTTCGCGTCTGAATGGCGGACCAGATCCTGCACCAACCGGTTCACATATCCATTCACTGTCGGATCGTCCAGGATCCTGGATTGCAGCTCAATCTCATGGGCTAACTCTCGTCCCAGCTCCTGCTCACGCTTCAAGGAATAGAAGTTCAGCCCCTTACCAACATCACGTTGCCCGATTCGCTCCACGTCATACTTCCTGGCTTGTTCATTCTTGTAGTGTGGATCGGTAGTCTTGGGTTCGGGGATATCTGAAGCAGGCGCCAAAGGCACAGGATCGCTGGTGGCATTAAGCTGCACGTTGGGGGCAGACGCATTCCGCTCGTCTCGGTCGGGGCTTACCTGAGCGATAAGCGGCCAGGCACAAAAGTATAAAAGACCCAGGATGGTGAAACCAGCCACACGCGAGCGGGAAAATGTGCAGGCCATCATGCATCTCCCCCAGCCGCCGCCTGAGGTGCTCCGGCGGCCGCACTGCAAAACGCCTATTTGGCAGCATATCGAGGCAGGCCGGCTGCATGAAACTGGCAGAACTTACAGCTGAGTAATCTATCTCGAAACAGGCTGCACCAACCCTTGCCTGTAACTCTTGCCAGTGTTGTCAGAAGAATTGCGAAGAGATGATGAATCGTGAGGATTCTCCAGGAGCAATCATCACGCATTTACCTGCGCGTCAGAACGTCCTAGGGCGGGTAAGTGAGGAGGTTAGAAAATATGTATCGCGATATCGTTCGTCGCTTCTTCGTACTTGGCGCGCTGCTTGCGTTCGGGGTGTCAATGGCTCTGGCGCAAGATGCGAGCGTCAAAGTACGAGTGAGTCCCCCCGAAGCATACATCTTTGTGGACGGACAACCATTCGCACACCGCAGCCAGACGATCGTTCTCCCCTCGGGCGAGCACACGATCGGGGTCTATAACTATGGCTTTGTTCCCCATGTCACAAGCGTAAACCTCGCGCCGGGCAGGAACCCGGAGATCATCGCGAGGCTGGAGCCGGTTGCCGGCGGCGTCAGCGGACCCTGGGGCAAGGTGCAGATTGAACATGCTCCCAATGACAAGGCCGCCGTGTATGTGAACGGCATTAAGCCGGAATACTTCGTTGGCCATGTGGATGAGTTCAATAACGGAGTTATGGCACATCAGAAGCTGGTGCTTCCGGTCGGGACCTACCAGCTGATCATCATTAACCCCAAAGAGAGCCAGCCGGTCTACAACGAGCAAATCGAGGTCCGGAACAATGAGCGGATCATTGTGAACGTGGCTGACAAGACCGCAAAGTATGAGAAGTGGCACAGCGCGGGGAAGAAAGATTCGCGTCCGCGGTTCAATGCCGGCGGTCCGAGCACCACAGTCGCGGTTGCCCCGGTGGAAGGCACTTTCTCCGTCGATAAGAATGACATCAAGTGCGGTGAACCCGTAACCCTGAGCTGGACCACCCGAGAAGCGGTGGACACGACCATTGCCGCATCTCCGGCGGTTGAAGTTCAGCCCAGCGGACAGCGCGTTGATTCGCCCACCCAGACCACCACGTATACTTTCCAGGCCAAAGGGCCCGGCGGAATCGTAACGCAGAGCCAGACCGTGCATGTTGATCCTACGGTCCAAACCGCGTTAAATGCCTCGCCCACGGAACTCCGGTATCGCCGGATCGATGACAAAGTCATCATTCCCGCCAATACCACTCTTACCTGGAACGCCGACAACGCGCAGCGCGCCAACCTTGACCCGATGGGCAATGTGCCCATGAACGGTGAGCGGCAAATCGCAGCGGTTCCCACCAAGACCGAGGTAGGGGCGGTTGACGAGATGGTGGTTTACACCCTTGCCGCAAACAATAACTGCGGCGGATCAGACAAGAGCCTGGCCGCGGTGCACATCACCGGAACTATTGAGCCTCTTCCTGTGGTTCCGCTTGCCAGCATCTTTTTCCCAACCAACTATCCGACCACCAGGTCGCCGGAGATCGGATTGCTGAAGAGCGAGCGAGAGAAACTGGTGGGAGCGGTCCTCGGCTTCAATAAGTTCCTTGAATACGATCCTGATACCAAGATCAAGATCTTCGCCAACACTGATCCACGCAGCCCTGACGACTACAACATGTCGCTCAGCCAGCGTCGTGGTGAGATCGTGAAAGGTCACCTGGTAGCACTGGGCGTGGATCCTTCCAGGATCGAAATTGTGGCCCAGGGTGAAACCCAGCAGCTCGACCGGGCCGCTGTAGAAGCCATCGAAGCGAACAATCCGGAGAAACACGGCCGCGTGACCACCACTTTGGTGCTGGCCTACAACCGCCGCGTTGACCTGGTGATGATTCCAACCCAGAAACCCGAGCAGAAGTCGGTGCAGAACTACCCGCACACCAAACTGCTCGAGTCAACCAAGCAGCCTGGCTTCCGCACCATTCAGAGGAATAGTGCGCCGGCAACCGGACCTTCTGCCGCTGGCCAGCAATAGCAAGCATCGCTCATCAGCCTTCTTCCTCACGGGGAAGAAGGCTGATCGGCATAACTGGCGGCTCGCGAAGCGACGGCTGGAATTGCGCACGTGACCCCGCTCACCGAGCCGCCTGACAAGAAAATGTTAGTAAGTAGACTAGGCAGTTTTCAGGGCGGTCAACATGGCATCCGAGAGTCGGGACCGAACCCATAGTGAGCTGGACGATAGAATCACATTGCTTCAGCTTCTGCTGCCGCACTGGAAAGCTCTCCTCATCGGCCTGGGCGCCGTCGCAGCCGAAACACTCGCCGGTCTGTTGGAGCCGTGGCCTCTCAAGATCGTTCTGGACAACGTACTTCGCGCGAAGAAGACTTCTGGCTGGCTTTCGCAGACAGTAACCACTTTCTTTGGCCCAAATCTGCTTGCTCTCCTCGAATTCGCGGCGACCGCGGTGATTTTCATTGCCGTGATTGGCGCGCTGGGAACTTACGTTGAGAAGCAAACGATAACGGGTGTCGGGCAGCGGATCATGCACGAGCTGCGCCGTACCGTTTACTGGCACATCCAGCGGCTGTCCATGTCCTATCACGACCACAAGCGTACAGGGGAGGTCATCAGCACGGTGACCACAGACATTGACGCGATCCAGAGCGCGGTCACCGCCGGCGTGCTGGATGCGCTGTATTACGGGCTGACTTTAATCGGCATGATCGGCATCATGTTCTATCTTGACTGGCGCTTCACGTTGATTGCTCTTTCCGTTCTTCCGCCCCTTTTCCTGCTGGTTTACACGTTCACGCGCCGCATCAAGAAAGCTTCCCGCGAATTGCGCAAGAAAGAAGCTGAGATGGTCTCCACCCTGCAAGAGGTCCTCTCCTCGATTCGCATTGTCAAGGCATTTGGGCGCGAAGAGTACGAGCAGAATCGCTTTGAAGCCGAAAGTAGTGACAGCGTTGAGCTCGCGCTGCGTGCCCGCAACATCAAGGCAAAACTTTCGCCTGCCGTGGAAATCATTGTTGCTTGCGGTACCGCGCTGGTCCTCTGGTTTGGCACGCGGCAGGTAATGCAGGGAGATCTCACCGCTGGTGTTCTCGTAGTGTTCCTGCTCTATCTGGGAAAGATGTACAAGCCCATGCGCGAGCTTTCCAAGATGACTGACACGTATTCGCGCGCCCTGGTGGGATGGGAACGCATCAGTAGTTTCCTCGCCATCGATCCACAGATCCGCGACTTGCCAAACGCCCATCCTGCTCCCAGCTTTTCGGGAGCGGTTGAATTCGATCATGTAAACTTTGGCTACACTCCTGAGCGGTTGGCGCTCAAAGATATAAGCTTCAAGATCAAGCCGGGCCAGCTCGTCGCCCTCGTGGGAGCCACCGGCTCGGGGAAGACGACCCTGATCAGCCTGCTTCCTCGCTTCTACGATGCCTGTTCCGGCGTCATCAAGATTGATGGCACTGACATTCGCGAGTTCCAGAGGAAGACGGTTCGCCAGCAAATCAGCTTCGTTCTGCAGGACACCCTCCTTTTCCGCGCCCCCGTATGGCAGAACATTGCGTACGGTAACCCGGAAGCGACGCGCGACGAAATTATCCGCGCCGCTGAATTGGCCAATGCTGACGAATTCATCCGGCAAATGCCGCAAGGCTATGACACGATGATCGGCGAGCGCGGCGTCACCCTCTCCGGCGGACAGCGCCAGCGGATTGCAATCGCACGGGCGATTATCCGCAACAGCCCTATCCTTATCCTGGACGAACCTGCCACCGGTCTGGATGCAGTTGCGGAAAAGCTCGTGATGGATGCCCTTTCACACCTGATGAAGGGCAGAACCACAATCATGATTGCCCACCGGCTCTCGGCCATCCGCAGGGCCGATTTGATTTTGGTTTTAGGTGATGGTCAGATCCTTGAGCGTGGCACCCACCAGGAGTTGGTGGCCTCCGGTGGACTGTATGCCAGGTTCCATGATCTGCAGGCGCAGAGAGAACAAGACGAGGAAAAGGCCGCCGTCAATCCTCTTCTGACCGGCGCCTTTCATGAGGTCGCATGAGGCCGCCCAGCTATAAGTCCCGGTCGTTCGCAGCTTTGGCCACCGCAGTGCTCTTCGCTGTATGCCTGGGCGCTCTCGTTTCGGGGCAGCAAAAATCGGGTGCAGAAAAGAAGTCGCACAAGGCCGACCCAAACACCCCCGCTGTTCTCTGGGTTGATCCTGTGGACCTTGAGTCTCGTGACCTCTTCTATGGCTGTGGAGGCAAGGATCACCAGCCCAAGGGGAAGCTCACATTCATTGGCGAAAATCTGAATGGGGTAAACCCAAAATTTGATGTAAGAGATTCACAGGGCGTGCGCTGGGGAGTGAAGCTGGGCAATGAAGCGCGGCCAGAGGTGGCCGCCTCCCGGCTGGTCTGGGCTGTCGGCTATTTCACCAATGAGGACTATTACCTTGCCGAATTGCCGGCCAAAATCCCGAGGCTGCAGCGCGGCGAATTTCTTGTACACGACGACAGGATTAAGGGAGTCCGGCTGAAGCGGCACAACAAGAACGATCACAGGGTCGGGTATTGGACATGGAACGAGAACCCATTTGCCGGCACGAAAGAGCTCAGCGGGTTGAAGATCATGATGGAGATCATCAACAACACTGATCTGAAACCGGAACACCTGGTTATCCACCAGATCAAAGGCCAGGAACGGCAGTATTTTGTAACCGACCTGGGCGGAAGCTTTGGCCGGGCGGGCGCTCACTTTTACAACCGCAGCAAGGGTGTACTCAGGGACTACAATTCTTACCCGCTCATCGAGAAGACAGGACCGCAGTATGTCGACTTCTGGTACTTCAAGCACATCCCGCGAGAGCACGCCAAATGGATTGGTGACATTCTGGCCCGGCTCTCTGACCAGCAGATCGGTGACGCTTTTCGGGCTGGCGGCTTTGGTCCCGCTGAGGCGGAAGGCTATACCAAAAAAGTTCGAGCGAAAATCAACGAATTGACAGCCCTGTGATCGAAAATGCAACCCTCTTCACAGTTGCAAACTTTTGCAGTTTCGCCGCTAAATTCTGGCCTCACACTGAGTTAGTACACTCAACATGAAAGCATTTGATTCCGCAGCGTTTATAGTTGCCCGCCTTCCCCAACTTCGCCCGCAGATTCGTGTTAATATCAGTACAACTATCCTGCTCCAGCTGCCAGGCTTTGCCGGAGTCAACGTATCACCCATCGTGCACTATCATCCGATCAAGCTAATTGTAAGCGAACCCTTGTAAGTCGGCCTGATGCACGAAGCTGTTCCGGCGTTTTGACCGGATAGGAGTACCAGTAGCACATGCGCAAATCAGTTGTTTTGGGGCTGGCATTCGCCATCCTCGGTTTCGGCCTGCCTTCAGTTCTCCCGGCGCACGGTTCCGGGCTGCTTCTTGCTAAAGATCTCATCACAGTTCCAACGCCCGTTTCGTTGCCCCTCAAGCCGAATTCCGTAAGGTTCGGAGTAATCGGCGACAGCGGCACCGGCAGCCAGGAGCAGTATGAGATTGGCAGGAAGATGGACAGCATCCATAAAGCCACCGATTTCGGCTTTGTGATCATGCTGGGCGATAACCTCTACGGAGGCCATTCTCAAAGCGATTTCCAAAAGAAGTTTGAGCTTCCCTACAAGCCTCTGCTCGATGAAGGCGTGAAGTTCTACGCGTCACTGGGGAATCACGACAACACAAGCGAAACCGGTTATGCCCCGTTCAACATGAATGGGCAGCGGTACTACACTTTTACCCGGGAAAATGCGCAATTCTTCGTTCTCGACAGCAATTACATGGACCCCACGCAGTTGAACTGGCTCACGACCGAGCTCCAGAAGTCGAACGCTCAGTGGAAGATCGCCTATTTTCACCACCCGTTGTATTCCAGCGGAAAGCGCCACGGCTCCGATGCGGACCTGCGGACCGTGCTCGAACCCGTATTCAAGAAGTACAAAGTAAATGTGGTGCTCTCCGGACACGATCACGTATACGAGAGGTTTACTCCCCAGAGCGACATCACCTATTTCGTGCTCGGCAACTCAGGTCAATTGCGCTCGAATGGATTGGATCAAAACGGCCAGGAAGCCTCCGGATTTGATTCAGACCGCTGTTTCATGGTGGTGGAAATCACAGGAAACGAGCTCTATTTCCAGACGATCTCGCGCAGCGGTCGGGTTGTGGATTCAGGAACTTTGAAAGATTCCGCAGATGTGAAGACAGCCACCAACACGCCAGGCGCCGAATCAGCCCACGGCTCGCACTAACCATTTCAGCCAACCTGCTTCAGCCCGCTGCCATTCGACGCAACAGAAGTTGACGTCGGGAAGGCGGCGGGTTGCTGCAGGATGGCAGAAATATGCGCTTTCCGGCCCCGCAGTTTTGCCGCCACCCACTCCTTGATCTCCCTGTAGTCCCGCGAATTGGGAGCCATCCTGCGGAATCTCTCCTCCGACGTCTTCTTGATCTCCCGGTTCCTCAGGAACAATTCCTCGATTTCTACCGCTAGTTCGAGATGGTCACGGACAAATCTTTTCTGGATCAGAAGATCGCTGGTTATATGCTCCAGCACTTCCATGTCATGCCATTCTCCGATCGCGCGCTGTACCTCGCGAAGCCGGCCCAGTATTTCCGGACTGCCGCCCACCTGCAGCTTCTTCATCACTTCCACCAGATGGCGCAGCCGCTTGGTGGCGATTCTGAGCCCATGAATCACTTGCTCACATGGATCGTCCCGGGTTTCTTCCACAAGCGATTCGAAGTTACGCCACAAGTGCGCAAGTGAATGGAGTATCCGCTGCTGCACGATTTTGTCCGCTTTCTCCGGAGGGAGTTTCTGGAACCTGCCATCACTGTAAACGCGACGGCTGGCGCCATTTTGCTCAAGGTCCCGCTGGACCTTGGCTGCCGGGCCGGCGAAATCAAGTGCCGTGAGGCTCTCGAGTATTCTTGGCAGGATCTTCGCGCGCCGGCGCTGGATAAAGTCTTCCACCGCCTTCCAGGCGCTCCTGTCACGAGAGGGGTCTCGGGCCAGTGACCGCTCCGCCATTTTCAGCAGGACGTCACAGTCGGCAAGATCACCGAGCAGATGACGGCACCGTCTGGCTCGGGCGCGCAACTTCCGGGCATGCGGCGGCATCGGTTTCGCATATATAAGGGTGACGATCAGTTCCACACGTCGGCTGACGATTCTCATCTTGTGAACTGCGCCGCGATCTTCGTCGTGCAGGATTACCGGCAGCATGCTAAGGAACTTCTGCACGTAGCGGCGGCCAATCCTTAGCAGTTCGTTCCAGCCGGAAAAGTCTGACGCAGCCGTTGAGGGATTCAAAACTGAGGCAAGAGGAATATCCATGGACAGGGTGGCGCATTTTCCGTTGCCCACGGCGCCATTGCCTGTCTGCCCGATCTGGCTCTCTGCGGGCATGTTCCTGAATGAAGTGGCCATAACAGATCCTTCTTCAACTTGCTAAAAACGTCTTGCGGGCGGCTAAAAACAAATATGCAGCGACGGCCCTCTGGTTGAGGCCATCAACTCATCTGGTCTAAGAGAAATCTAAACGCTCCGGTATGCGGAGAGACACTGTCAGAGTTAACAGACTGTTCGTGATAATGCGCCCTGCCAGCCCATGTTGCCTTCAGAAACGTCGCTATATCTGAGGCGCGGAGGTGCTGCACTGGAACTTCTGGCAGTTGTTGTGCTCTTAAGCTGGCAATACGCTGGAAGTAAAGATGGTCCTGTTGTGAGGTGTGCCATGTGGATCCATTCAGCCTTCCTTTTCACTTTTCTTTTCTTTGCTTCCGGGATGGGACCGACGCGCCAGGGCCCGGATGCCGGCCAGGGATATCCGATGCCCGGATTACCCGGCGTTTCCATTGCTCAGGGACTGAACCAGAATGGAGACGTCCAATGGGTGCTTGTCTATCAGAACGGCAAACAGATTCAGGCCCTGGACATTTGTGTCTCCGGTGCAGTTCCCCGGCGCGATCCCCTGGGCTCTTTGGCCGTTGCAGACTTCAACTTTGACAATTCCCCGGACCTGGCCCTCCAGGTCAGTTCTGAAGATGGCAACAGCAAATATTGTGTGTGGCTCTTTGATCCCGGACAGCAACTCTTCATGCTCAATTACCAGCTCTCGGGAGTAGCCAACCTGGCGCCCGATCCGTCCACAAAAACTCTGCAGTCGTATGAGAACCAGGGATGCAACGGCGTCTGCTTCACTAAGAACAGTTACAGGTGGTCTAACGGCGAAATGGAACTCATACGCTCGGAGTCCACGAGCAAGGCTCCACTCTCTCTAGGCTACGGCGGATGTGACTTTGTTCACAGTGTGAAAGAATTGAAGCGTGGGGAACTGCGCGAAGTGAGCCGCGAACGAGTAAATGCCCTGGGCATAAACTGCGACTTGCGCTGATGACTCACTGACAAGCCACCTCTTGATCGTGCGCCTCAGGCCCGTGGCGTGCCAGATCCATTCTCCCCAATCGCTCTATTTACAGGCATAGAAAAGCCGCCCCGCAATCTGACTGTGTGAAATTACAGGGCGGCATATGCAACGGAGGGTAGTCCAGGCGTAATTACGCGGCTACCTTCTCCGCCAGTTTTGTTTCGATCAGGTTCCTGATGAAACGACGGTTGCGCTCCACGAATGCCAGGTGCTCGGCCAGCACGCTCTCCAGCAGTACACCCACTGCAAAGTGTCCGGTCATGTCAGCGGCCGCGGTCAGCGCCACCAGCTCACCGATGCGGAGATGCACCAGGTGGCTGAGTTTCGACAGGATAAAGAGTTTCTTTGCCACGGGGGACTCAATCTCAGAAAGCTCCTCGCGGAAGTTCTCAATGAGGATCTCGCGGAATTTCCCACTGAGCTTCACTGGCTGCTCACCGATCAACTTGAAGCACTGGTCGAGAGTGCCGATCATGTTGTTATACACGAACGCTCTCGCTTCCAGCGCCTGCTTGATCTCCGGCTCCTGCACGAGCGGGATGATCTCGTTGAAGAATTTCACCATACGCTCGCTGCTCTCGCGGACATCCGTCAGCAGCTTCACAAAGACTTCCTTGGGATTCTTGAATGGCATGGTTGTACTCCTTTTTCGTTATGTAACTAGCTTCACGTGAGGCGATGCACACACGAGTCGCATCGGTGTATGACCTTGCTGTGCGCCCGCTCTCTTCCGCGAGCGCTGCCGTAGCTAGTGCCGGCAAGTTCAGGCTAGAAGGCCGGTCGTCTGTGGAGGAACTGTCAAAAATGCCAGTTCCGGCACTTTTGTCCGTGGATCGTACTGCGTAACGCTTTCACAGTGTGCAACGTCATGAACTCGACTATCACGCCATCACCGCAGCTGCTGTGATTTTTGCCAGTTCCGCATGAAGCCACTTCCCTTCTACTGTCTAAACAGGGAGAGCGTGGCGATCAGAAGCCTGCCGTGCGGAAGTATGGCCCGCTTCTCCCGCACTGGTTCAGGCTGCGCTCTCATCCGCATTGGGCCGATAAAAGTGAGAGTGAGGGGGCATGTCATGAAAAAGTATTTCTACTACGTACTCGGGGCGGCGGTTGTCCTGATCGTGGGAATGGAGTTGCTTCCCAACACCGGGAGCGCAACTTTCGCAAGTTCCGGCCCGCAATATTTTGTCGCTCATATGAGCTGTTCGGGAGCCGGCAGCTGCGCCATCTCACCGGGCCAGGAGATCGCGGTACCAACGGGAAAGAAAGTCTTCCTGCAATATGCCTCGGCAACCGCATCGGTGAACGGCATCATTCCGCAGCAAGCGATGGTGCGTCTCACGGTCCCCTACTTTGAAACCAGCAGCACCTGTTCCTTCTACGAATACGGTCTGCCGTTGACCTTTGACGGCGTTATCGCGGGTAAGAGCCAGTTTTCGGCGGCCCAGCCGATGAACGTAATCGTCAACCCAACGGAGCAGACCTGCTCCGTGCAAAAAGGCGTTGGCGCATACATCAACTCCACCAGCAATTCTGAGGACACCGTGCTGGAGATCCACGTCTCCGGATTGATGCAGTAGATGAAGGCAGTAAAGAACAGGCCGGCAATCCCGTCGTCAAGTACGCGTCTCCATCCCCTGTCAGTAATGCCAGTTCCTGTTTGCTCCGGCTGAAAGTAACGTGGAAGTCGATCAGGCTTTGGAACTCCGCCCGCGCATGCAGCGACCATTCTCAGCGCCACCGAGTGAAGTTCCGAGGGGGGCGACATGAAAATCAGATTATCTCTATTCATCTTCACGATTGGAGTGTTTGCTGCAACGGCCGCGGCACAGAATAATCCTTCGCCGGGGGTCGATGCCGGCTTCACACATATCAACATCCAGCGCGTCGCGCTGCATCCGCTTGACTTGTCAGCGCTCCCGGACCAGCAGAAGGTCCCTGTAGGGTCAAAAGCGTTTGGTGAGAGCCCGAAGCCGCCGAATCCCAGCGATCCTCCGAGCGGACAGACCGTAGCTGTAACGCCCACCATCCCAACGCAATGCGAGGAGCCTGCCAAGCTGTTCTCTGCCCGAGACTACACCGGGCCAGGAAAACGGTTTGCCGCGTGGTTCACGCGCAAACCGGAGATGACGACGGTGCCGAAGCGCACTGGCGCGCCCATCTGCAGCCTGGAACCGGCTGAGAAGTTTCACCTGTTCTACAAGGCGACGGTCGACCCCGTGACGTTTGTGGGCGCCGGTTTTTCCGCAGCCTACTCACAATGGCAAAACGATGACAAGGAATGGGGCCAGGGCGCCCAAGGATACGGTTACCGCTATGCCGCAGCGATGGGCGATCGCGTCGTCCACAACTTCTTCCGGAAGTTCTTCTATCCCACCATCTTCCGGCAGGACCCACGATACTTCCGCATGGGCAGCAACGGGACCACGGGCCAGCGGCTCGGGCATGCGCTCGGCCATGCTTTCGTGACCCGGACTGACGGGGGCGGCAAGTTTGCCAATATCTCTCTCTGGGCAGCGGTGGCCAGCACCGCAGCCATAGAGCCCCTTTATCATCCCGGACTTGAGCGTGGATTCAGACAGCCCGCCGAACGCGCGGCCACTGCGCTTGGAATCTCCATGGGATGGGACGTCGCGAAGGAATTCTGGCCCGAGATCGTACGTAAGCTGAAGCTGCCCTTCCATGAGCGGCAGAACGTGCCTTCGGCCACCGGCAATCCATAAATTGGCAGCCGCATCAAACAAAGCTCATCAGGGCGCGTTCTTACGCGCCCTTTTTTGTTTGTGGCGATCTTCAGGCTACGAGATGGAAGTGTTTGCACCTGCCGCAGAGTGTAACCGCGAGAGAACCTTCTAAGGATTAGTGCCACTCCGGCTCAGACCGTACTTACGATTGAAGAACTCAGCGGTTGCTCGATATCCGCTCACCCATGTCCTCCAAAGTAGGAAGTCGTGAATTTCGTCTGGAATGATCAGTTCTTCGAAGGGTACGTTCTGTTTCCGAAGCCGCTGTACCAGATCGGTGGTCTGTTCGAATGGGACATTGCGATCGTCGTCGCCGTGAATGAGCAAAACGGGAGATTTCCATTGGCCCACCGACGCAATGGGCGAAGAATCGTAGGCCAGCTTCACTGCCTCTTTGAAATCGGGCGCCATGGCGGCTCCAGGAATCCAGTTGGTCAGGAACATTGACCAGTCGTGCACGCCGTGAAAGTCAACGCCGGCGGAGAAGATATCTGAATTTCGCGCCAGGGCAAGCGCGGTGAGAAGGCCGCCGTATGAGCCACCCCAGATTCCGATGCGGCTACGGTCAACGTAACTGAGCGACTGAAGGTATTTCGCGCCGGCGACCACATCTTTATATTCAGAAGACCCCCGCCAGCCTGCATTCGCCGGCTCGCGAAAGGCACGCCCGTACATAACCCCGAGCCGGTAATTCACTGAAAGGACCACGTAGCCGAGGCTGGCGAGGTACTGATTCTCAGCGTAAGCGTTGTGGTAGTAGTACATGTAATGGAAGCCAAGCATCATCTGGCGCGGCGGGCCGCCATGCACAAAGATCAGCGCGGGCGATGGCTTCGCTGGACGATTCCGGGGGACAAAGAGCTGGCCATGAATCTCAAGCCCATCTTCGCTCCTAAATGTTACCTGCTGCGGTTCAACCAGTTGTGACGAAGGAAAGTCTTTGGGAAGCGCGGAGGCGGCGATCATCTGCCGTCCCTTGGCGGCATCGAGCCGATAAGGCATTGCAGGCGAAGTCGCGGAAGAGCCGAAGGAAACGATCGTTTCGTTGTCGCTCAGCATCACGGGATGCCACTCGATCGTTTTGCCGCCGCTTCGTTGCTTGGGCGGAAGCAACGCGGGAATGCTGCCATTAGGGAGCTTTTCCGTCTCAGAAATCAGGGCTGTCCAGACATGCCTTCTATCGACATCTTCAGCATTAGATGTAAAGAGAACTCTCGACTTGTCAGGGCTCAGTTCAACGTCTTCCACGTCAAAGTTGCCCACTGTGAGAGCGAGCGGAGCACCAACCTGAGTAGTGATCAGGTAGAGGTGGTTACGTCCATCCATTTCCGAACAGAACACGATTCTCCCGTTCGCACCAAACTTCAGCGACTCCGCGGCAAACGGTGGCAGTGAATCGTTCATCCCGGTGCCGCCGTGCCAGAGTTCTTTCGCGGTTCCGGTTGTCGCGTCGGCCAGCCAGATGGCCCAAGGCTGAGGGCGAACGGGGATCAGCGGCAGATGGTTTTCCGTTCCACCAGTACGAATGAAGACAAGCTGTTTACCGTCTGGCGACCACTGCGGAGCCATATCACGGTCCGCGCTGGGCGAAATGTAATGAAAAGATTCGACCGCGCCCTCATTTGAGATATCTAAAACCACAATGAAGCTGTGGCCGCCGCGACCGGAAGTGAAAGCAAGGTGCTTGCCATCCGGCGACCAATGCTGCTGGGACTCATCACCACGCAGATCAGTGAGTTGGCGCGCCGGCTTGCTGCCCGTGACTGGAGCAATAAATAGATGATGCTTTGCTCCCACCCATACGGCCCACTGGCCATCGGGTGAGAGTTGGATGTCCTCGCAATCCTCTTCATCGCAGCTCATATCACCCAGCAGACGCGGCTGGCCGTTCTCGACCTCGGCCGCCCAGACCTGCTGCTTCGGCGCCTGAACCTGATGCGCAGGGTTGGCGACAAAACCTTCACGGCTTACCTCAGAACCACGCGCATACACCACGGTCTTACCGTCAGGCGTAAGCCTGGGACTGAAGATGTCCTGACCGTCGTCCCCCTGATAGTGAGTGACCTGGCGGCCTTCAAATGCAGGGGCATCGGCGATCCAGACATTGCGTTCGCCCTTAGCATCAAAAACCCAGGCAATGCGGTTGGCCCTGGCCGCCGAGGTGAGAGCGGTTGGAAAAGGCGAGCTCATGATTTGTTCAAGGGTGAAACCGCCGCTCTGCGCAAAAAGCGATCCTGCCAGAACCACACAGCAGAAAAGAAGACGTGGAATTCTCATAAGCGAAAAATGATATACCACGCCCCTGCCGCATTTGAAAACCACATGATCGCTGCTTTACCCTTGAAGCCGGACGCTTATGAAAACACGCAGCTTTCGCTTAGCAACTTCCCTGTACTTCATTTCACTTCTAACCATCAGCGCGACAGCCCAGGACATTGCCTCTTTCGAGAAGCACACCACAACAAAGAAGCTCGCCAACGGGCTCACTGTGGTGGTGATGGAACGGCCTGAAGCACCGGTGTTCTCTTTCTACACGCGCGTGAATGCCGGGTCCGTGCAGGAGGTCCAGGGCATCACCGGCCTCGCGCACATGTTCGAACACATGGCATTCAAGGGCACGGATAAGATCGGAACCACGAACTATCCGGCCGAGCAGAAGGCTTTACAAAAAGTAGAGGCGGCATATGGCGCGTACCAGAAGGAGCTGCACAAGGAAGTTGGCCGCGACCCGAAGAAGGTGGAGCAACTAGAGGCGCAGTGGAAAGCCGCGATTGACGAAGCCGACAAGTACGTGGTGCCGAATGAGTTCGGGCAGATTGTGGAGAGCGAAGGCGGCGCCGGCATGAACGCCAGCACAGACCTGGATGAGACCACGTACTACTACTCCTTCCCGGAGAACCGGCTGGAGTTGTGGGCCTATCTGGAGTCGGAACGATTGCTTCACCCGGTAATGCGCGAGTTCTACAAAGAGCGTGATGTGGTCATGGAGGAGCGGCGCATGCGCACGGACAGCTCTCCGCAGGGCCGGCTGCTTGAGCAATTTCTGGCGAGCGCGTACGTTGCGCATCCATACGGACGCCCGGTCGTAGGCTGGCCGTCGGACCTGGTGGCGTTCTCCGCGACAGACGCGAAGGAGTTCTATCACAAGTATTACGTGCCCGCGAACATCACTGTAGCCGTGGTTGGCGATCTGAAGGCATCCACCACGATCCCAATGATCGAAAAGTATTTTGGACGGATCCCGGCCGGTCCCACGCCCGAGCCTCTCCGCACGGTCGAGCCGCCTCAGCACGCGTTGCGCGAAGTCATCCTGCATGATCGCAGCCAGCCGCTCTACATTGAAGGCTATCACCGGCCGAGCTTCCGCGATCCTGATGACGCCGTGTATGACGTCCTTTCTGACTTGCTTTCCAAAGGGCGCACTTCACGTCTTTACCGCTCCATGGTGCGCGACAAGCAGATCGCGCTGGCCGCGCAGGGTGGCACCTTCCCGGGCAACAAGTATCCCAGCCTGTTCTATTTCTTTGCTGTTCCTACTCAAGGCCATCCCGCTCAGGACATGGCAGCGCCCATCCATGCTGAAATTGACCGTTTGAAAACGCAGGATGTCAGCGACGAAGAGCTGGAATCCATCAAAACGCGAGCGAAGGCTGACTTGATCCGCGGACTCAATGACAATCAGGGACTCGCCACACAGCTCTGCGAATATCAGGCTTACTACGGCGACTGGAGAGAGCTTTTCCGCCAGATCGATCGCATTGATAAGGTCAGCAAGGCTGATATCCGGCGCGTAGCGAACAAGATCTTTACGGAGGAGAATCGGACGGTAGCCATGATGGAGACAAGTACATCGCCCGGGGGAGCGAAACCAGCAGCTCAGGAAAAAGGAGGACAGCAATGAGAATCCATTTCCTGGTCGCGTTTCTGTTGCTCTGTTCTTTGCCGGCGTTCGGCCAGACTGGCGCACAAAATCCAGCTGAGATTCCACCGGTACAACAAGCGCAGCGTCCGGCAAAAACTTCTGCGGGTGTTCCTCCAGGCTGGAAACAAGTTCCCGTGCCGCCTCTGCGGCAGTTCAAGCCACAGGAGCCGAAACGAATTGAGCTGCCGAACGGGTTGATCATCTTTTTACAGGAAGATCACGAACTGCCTCTGATTGACGGCACCATACGGCTGCGCGGTGGATCACGGGATGAGCCCGCCGCCAAAGTGGGATTGATCACCATTTACGGTGAGACGTGGCGCACCGGAGGAACCAAGACCCGCTCCGGTGACCAACTGGACGACTTTCTCGAATCCAGAGCTGCAAGGGTGGAGACCTCAGGGAGTATTGATTCAACTTTCCTCGCCTGGTCTTCACTCAAAGATCAATTTGACCAGGTCTTCCCGGTCGTCATGGACCTGCTGCAAAATCCGGAGTTCCGGGAAGACAAGATCGCCCTGGCCAAACGGCAAATTGATAGCGTGATCTCGCGCCGCAATGATGATATGGATGAGATCGCCGCACGTGAATCAGCAAAGCTGGCCTACGGAACTGACAATCCCTACGCGCGCGTTCCTGAATACGCGACCATCGCCGCCGTCACACGAGAAGACCTGCTCGCCTGGCATCAAAAGACTGTGGTACCGGCAAACATGATGATCGGCATCACCGGCGATTTTGACTCAACATCGATGGAGCAGAAGCTGCGCCAGGCATTCGGAAGCATACCCAAAGGCGAAAGGATGCCGGCCACGCAGACGACCTTCAAGCAGCCGACGCCCGGAGTTTATTTCATTGAAAAGGATGATGTGAACCAGAGCGACATCAGCATGGTTGACCTGGGAACGGACCGCCACAACCCGGATTACTACGCGATTGTGGCGATGAATGAGATTCTGGGTGGCGGTTTTTCCTCCCGTCTGTTTGCGACGATTCGTACCAAGGAGGGACTGGCATATTCGGTTGGCGGCGGGGTGGGAACGGCGTTTGATCATCCGGGCATGCTGCGGATCGGGATGGCCACCAAAAGCGC
>JBAIYI010000268.1:0-20796 GCA_037915955.1 Terriglobales bacterium | reverse complement strand
CGGTTGAGTACCCGCCACAGGACGACAGCCCTGATGCCCGGCTGGCGCGCGCCGGCAAGTTCCTGGATATCTTGGTAAAGCTTTACGCTCCACTTCCTGCTGCAAGCCTCGGCTATCTCTGCACTCTGCTGCGTTACGGGGTGCCGCATTTGGCCGCTGAGGTGCGGCAGCTCCAGCAACACTCCACATCCCGCTATGCTCACGCTCAGGTCGATGGTCGGCTGTGGCTCTGGCCACATGGCGAAAACGCCGCGCGCGCCCTGCCTTCGACCGGTAACAAACTATATTTCCTCGCGCCCTTCGACCCCGTGGTCTGGGACCGCCGGCGCTTCAAGTCGTTTTGGGGCTGGGAATACAAGCTGGAGGCCTATGTGCCGCCTCATAAACGCCGCATGGGCCATTACGCTATGCCCATGTTATGGGGCGAGGAAATGTTAGGTTGGGCTAATCTGAAAGTAGTCGATGGCCGCCTGCAGCATGAACTGGGCTTCGCTGGCCCGCGACCACACGGCAGAGCCTTTAAGCTGGCGCTTGATGAATCATTACAGCAGATGCGGGTTTTTCTGGGTCTCTAGTACTCCTGCCTTTTCGTTTGGGTTGAGAAATTCCAGTATGTGGTCGAGAGCGCTATTGGGAACGTCGACGCCTCAGGCACGCATACACCGAACCGAGGAGTCCCAGATGTTTGAGGATTACGAGAAGCATCAGCCCTGGCACAACAGTCCACACAAGGTATGAAGACAGCCGATACAGAACGATCGCGTGGATCACAACGAGCGTGATCACCAACGCGGAGATAGCAACACTCTTTTGCATGTGGAAATGCATCACGCGTTTAGCTCCGGTCGGCAGGTGTTACGCACTGCAATTTGGCGTGGCTAGTACGAAATACAAGTCCCGGATTCCGACTGGACCGCTCTCGCTTGTGCTGAGGCCTGCTTCTTCCAACAGGCTGACGACGTCCTGGACTCGTACGTGTCCGTGAGGACGGTGAAAATGAGAGAGAATGCTCCTCTTTTGGTCGCTGAATCCCGCGAAGTCAACTGCAAGCAGACGTCCTCCGGGCTTGAGAACGCGCCGAATTTCTTTCACGCACAATAGCCGCGCTTTTAGTGGCAAATGGTGAAGCATTACTGTGCTGAGTACTACGTCGAACATGGCATCGGCAAACGGGAGCGCCTCCGCGACGCCGTTCCTGAGTGACAGGTCGAAACCGGCCCTTCGCGCCTTGCTCTCAGCTCTTGCCAGCATCTCTACCGATGCATCAACCCCGCACACAACTCCCTCAGGGCCCACACGCTGCTTCGCTGCAATTGCGAGTGTTCCCGTCCCGCAGCCCACGTCCAGCACGGATTCGCCTTCACTGATTTCGGCCAACTGGAGCACCCTTTGTCGAAATGCGTGCTCCTTTCCGAGGAAGGCGAGCCAGACCGTGAAGTCGTATAAAAGCGGTGATCGCAAAACGATGCCACTCGTCTGTGGCGTTTTGCGTGCGACGGTCGGTGGGATCGTGCTCTCCTGTTTCATATTCATAGGATCCTCCTGATTCTGAACAAAAATGCGATAATGAACATTTGTTCAGAACCAACATAAGGCAGGGGAGCGAATTACTGCAGGACACGAATTGCTCTCTTGTCTGAAACCGGACAAAAAACCTTTTTTGTCCGGATATTTTGATCAGCCATGCGCGCTCGCACAAAAACGGCAACGGTAAAAGACCGGCGGATTCAGAAAACACAAAATCTGCTGCGACAAGCTCTGGTTTCTCTCATCGCTGAAAAACCCTACGACTCTATTGTGGTAAAGGAGATCCTGGACCGGGCCAATGTGGGCAGGTCTACCTTCTACACACATTTTCGCGATAAAGATGATCTGCTTATCAGCGGCATACAGGAAATGTTAGGACCCGTTCCAACAGTGACCCGCGGTAACGGCAAGGCTCAGGATAGGGTCCTATGGTTCAGCCTTCCAATCTTCGAGCACCATTACCGGCATGCACATTCCTTCGGCGACAGGATCGGCCCGAAAGGACGTGCCATTCTGCACGAGCGGCTACGCAGGGTTCTGGCCGAGATCATCGCAGAAGGGATGAAGGCGACCCGGGTTGGGCAAGAGTCGTCACGGCGGATTCCCCCGGATCTCGTTTCCGGATACATCGCTTCAACATTCGTGCTGGTCCTCAATTGGTGGTTGGATAAGGGAATGCGATTGCCCCCGGGTGAGATTGATGAGGCTTTCCGCAAATTGACGACGCCAACGCTAAACGTGCTGTTTGGATGAACACATGCGACGAAGCGGGGTTCGGGCCTGCGTTCCCATCCCGCTCACAAGTGATCGGGCGTCCCATTCCTTCTGGAGCAATGATTTCGTTTAGGATTTGCACATGAGGCACTCTGCAACCTGGCTAGTTGCTAGTGGGTTGGGTTTGATGTCTTGCTTTGCTCTGGCGCAGACCAGCAAGCCGGCAAGTGGCGACCCTCTCCCTGTTCGGCACGACAGCACCCTGACATTCGTACTCCGCGACAAGACATGTCTGTTTGGTACCGTGGATCATGCCGATGCGAAGTCGATAACAGTAGCGGAAGCTCACGCTGGAAAAGTCACTATCGAATCTGAGCGCATATTACAGGTTCGCCAGGGTGACGCGGTGGTGCTCACTGCGCGTAGCTCATGGTCAGATGTGTCTGATGTGCATCTGTATCGGCATGAATCCCTGGTCATAAAGCTGCGAAACGGCAAGAGCATAAAAACCACATCGTTCGCCGTGGCCGGCGAAACCATCACCAGCAAAAGCCTGTCGCGAAAGCAGGTGTTCCAGAAGGCGGAGATTGCCACCGTTGATTACGTTCGTCTCAAACCGGAAAGCGATGGATTCGACTACCTGCTGCAAGAGGCTCCGTTGATGCTGATGTTCAATGGGGAGTTTTACTCGCGTCTGTTGGGCCTTCAAGGAAAGATCGTCGTTCGGCTGTACGACAGCGAAAAACCTGAGGATGACAGCCCAGTCACCTGCGCAAAGTCATAGCGTCCGCAAAGCAACACTCTTCGAAAATAGGCACAACTGTTTGTCCTAAAACTACTGAGAACCTCGATTCGAAGCAGTTACCTTCCGTGTTGGGCGTCGTCCGGAGGACTTTTTTGCTTGTAAAATTGATTCGCTTCAAATTGCACGAACTCGCAGAGACCAGGGACGCCATCATCCGCGCGTTCGACGGGCAAGGGTATTGGATAGAAGGTGGCTCGCTCGCGCAATATCTCAGGAGCGCATCTCCAGCCCATGACGTCGCGTCCGAATTTCAATTCATCGAATACAAGCGAATCCAATGGATCCAGAAGGTCTGAAAAACGTCTGAAAATTGATCTTGCGCCGTCCTTGTTTGTGCTAAAACTTACATCGGTTACCCGAACAACATGCGCAAACTTCCTGTCGGAATTCTCCTCCTCGTTCTGTGCATCACCGGTTGCAAGCCGACCCTTGAGCAACTCATCAACCGTCACATTGAAGCCTCTGGCGGCCTTGAGCGGCTGCGAGCCATTCAAACGGTCCGCGTCGTGCAGCGGGTTGAGACTGGCAATCCGGCAAACGACTTCAGCTTCGTCATCATGCGAAAAAGGGGAAACAAATTCCGCATGGAGGAACGTTCTTCCATTTCGGCCGTCGGTTATGAAATTAGCGGCTGTGACGGTCGCACCAGTTGGGTCAAAGGCTGGCAGCGGCCTGCCAAACCTGGATTAGGACTCTGCGATGGTGCTGCTGACATTGACGGCCTGCTCATGAACTACAAAGAGAAAGGCATGTCCCTTGAGTTCGTGGGAAGGGAGAAGATTGACGGCAGCGATCTTTACCACATCAAACTGATCCCAAAACCTGGAGGCTCGCTTCACTTCTACATCGACACTCATACGTTCCTGCTGAGCAGGATTGCGAGCGAAAGCAATGGCGAGCACCGCGAAGACATCTACAGCGACTACCGGAAGGTTGACGGAGTGATGGTGGCCTTCTGCGACCAGATGCGATGGTGGAAGGTGGAAGACAAGCCGGAACAGGAAGACAAGCTTACGGCCTTGAAAGTTGGAACAGAGTCACCACATCAGAAGCAAATCGTGGAGAAGATCGAATTCAATGTCCCGTTGGACGATTCTCTCTTCGCCATGCCGTCTGATTCCGCCTCCACGGCAGATGCGGAGTCCCGGCGTCCATGAAATGCTCTCTCACCTGCGCGCGTTGTAACTTCCACTTCTCATGGAGCGAATTCCGCCTCGCCAGCCGCTGCTGTCCGTACTGCAACGTCCCTCTCGGGATGCCTTTTTCTTACCGTCTGCTTTTGGGAGCAGGATATCTTTGCGCCGCAGCCTGGGTGATGTACGCCGGCTACACAGAACCCGCCTGGCTCATTGTGGGATTGCCATTTGCTTTCGGCGCGGGAGTGGCCACACAGCAAGTGATCATCCGTCTTGTCCCTCCGAAATTGGAGCCCCACGCTGAAGGCAACGTCTGGTTGAACTTGCACTAACGAACGCAGGCTACAGCTGCCAAAACCTTGCTTCTTTCGCTTCACAAAGTAATAAACCACAGGGACTGTCATACGTGACAAAGCCAGCGACGCGATTTCTCCGGCTATCAGTGCAATGGCGAGACCTTGAAAGATCGGGTCGAAGAGCATAACAGCCGATCCTGCGATCACTGCAGCCGCGGTGAGCATCATGGGCCGGAAACGGACCGCGCCCGCGTCGATCACGGCTTCGTCCAGCGGCATACCTTCTCGCACTCGCAGTTCAATGAAGTCAACAAGGATGATCGAGTTGCGCACTACAATGCCGGCGCCCGCGATGAAACCGACCATGGACGTAGCGGTAAAGAATGCATGCAGTATGCCGTGGGCAGGCAGGATCCCGGCCAGGGAAAACGGAATCGCCACCATGATGATCAGCGGCGTCATGAAAGATCTAAACCAGCCCACAATCAAGCCGTAGATCAGCACCAGCACCGCGCCGAACGCCAGGCCCAGGTCCCGAAAAACTTCATAGGTAATGTGCCATTCGCCATCCCATTTGATCGCGTAACGGGTATCGGTGGACGGCAGTGATGCGGTGTACTGCTGCAGTCGGTATCCTTCCGGGATCCGGATTTGCCCGATTTCCGGAGCCACCCTCAGCATGGCGTAGACCGGGGCTTCGATCACCCCTGCCAGGTCGGCGGTAACATAGGTCACCGGCATCAGGTTCTTGTGATAAATGCTCTTGTCTTCCATGGCGCTCTCAAGGTGCGCAATCTCACCAAGGGCCACCAGGTTGCCGGCGCGGCCTCTCAACTTCAGGTCTTTCAAGCGCTCCACATCGGAGCGCGAAGCGCGGTTGAGACGCACGGCAATGGGCACATCTTCTTTGGCTTCGGCGGCGTGGAGCAGCCCAACCGAATCCCCTGCGCTGGCCAGGCGCAGTACCCGTGCCACATCCTGGTCGGTGATGCCGTTGAGCGCGGCTTTCTCAAGGTCAAGACGGAAGCTGTATTTTGGCTGATCGTCTTCCACGTTCCAGTCCACGTCCACCACGCCCGGGGTCCTGTCAAAAATGTCACGAATCTGCTGCGCGATTTCCACTTGTCCGTGCTGTGCGGGTCCATAGACCTCTGCCACCATCGTTTCCTGTACCGGAGGGCCAGGCGGAACTTCAGCCACTTTAATGCGAGCTCCGAAACGCCGGGCTACCGGGACCAGCTGCTCGCGGACGCGCTTGGCGATATCGTGGCTCTGGAGCTTCCGCTCCGATTTGCCCACCAGGTTCACCTGGATGTCAGCCACATTCGATCCGCGCCGCAGAAAATAGTGGCGCACCAGCCCGTTGAAGTTGTAGGGCGAGGCAGTGCCGACGTAAGTCTGTAGATTCACAACCTCAGGTTGCTTCTGGACCACGGATGCCAACTCGTCGGTCACGCGCGCAGTTTGTTCGAGCGTCGTCCCTTCGGGCATGTCGATGGTGACCTGAAATTCGCTCTTGTTGTCGAACGGCAGCATCTTCACTTTCACCACACCGAAGCCGATGAGAGCCACTGAGCCGAGGAGCAGCGCGGTCACGAGCCCCAGAAATCCGGCCCCCGCTGCCGGGCGATGGACCAGCACATGCATAACGCGGCGATACAGCTGCGTAAGTCGATCGTCGCCTTTCCGGAGGTTTTGGCCGGAAACGCCGCCAAGAATTCTGACGGAGGCCCAGGGCGTCACAACCAGGGCCACAATCAGAGAAAAGAACATCGCCGCCGAGGCTCCAATGGGTATCGGCCGGAAGTAGGGACCAGATAGGCCCCTGACGAAAGCGATGGGCAGGATGGCTGCTATCACCGTCAGTGTGGCAAGGATCGTCGGGTTGCCGACTTCATCCACCGCTTCCACAGCCACCTGAGCCAGGCTGCGCCCCTGGTTCTGGGGCAGGCGCGCGTGGCGCACAATGTTTTCCACCACAACAATGGCATCATCCGCCAGAATTCCAATGGAGAAGATCAGCGCAAACAGGGTAATGCGGTTCAGCGTATAGCCGTAGAGGTAGAACGTGGAGAGCGTAAGAGCGAGCGTGACGGGAATGGCGATGAAAACGATCCCGGCTTCGCGCAAACCCAGCGTGAGCCAGATGAGTGCCGCTACCGAAATCACCGCGATCAACATATGCAAGAGCAGCTCGTTGGATTTCTCCGCGGAGGTTTCTCCGTAGTTGCGCGTGATCGAAAGCTGCACGTCAGAAGGGAGCAGGGAACCGCGAACCGCTTCCACTCGCGCGAGCACGCTGTTAGCGACTCCGATGGCATTGGCGCCTTTGCGTTTCGAAATGGCGAGCGTGACGGCAGGCCGCAAAGCAGGATCGCCGGCCGAGGCGTAGCGGACATATTGTGATGGTTCCTCGCCTCCATCCTCCACGCGGGCCACGTCACCCAGAAACACCGGCCGGCTGTCAGTCACACCCACCACCACTCGCCGCACATCGTCGGCGCTGTTAAGAAACGAGCCGGCCTCCAGGATCAGCTCCCGGTTCGAACTGGCAAAGCTGCCGGCCGGCAGGCGGCGATTGGCCGCGCCAAGAGCTTCGGCGATATCCGTGGGCGAGAGATGATAGGCGGCCAGGCGAGCTTCATCGAGTTCCACCCGCACCTGCCGTCGCTGCCCTCCGATCATGGCCACGGCGGAGACCTGGTCCACCTGCTTGATGGTGTCGTGCAACTGGGCGGCCAGACGGCGCAGTTCGTAATCCCCGTAGCGCTTGCTTGAGAGCGTCAGCGCCAGAATCGGTACGTCATCAATCGAGCGCGCTTTGATGAGCGGCCGCGAGGTGCCCGGCGGAACCATGTCCAGGTTGGCGGCGAGTTTTTGGTTCAGCCGCACAATAGCTTTCTCTTCGTCCTCGCCGACCAGGAAGCGCACCACCGCCATCGACGCGCCGGGGCTGGAGGTCGAGTAGATGTACTCGACGCCGGGAATCTCCCACAACAGTTTCTCCATGGGCTTTGTGACGCGTTCTTCCACCTCTCGCGCGGAGGCGCCCGGCATCTCCACGAAGATGTCGATCATGGGGACCACAATCTGAGGCTCTTCTTCGCGAGGGAACTTGGCCAAAACAAAGACGCCCAGGAGAATCGAAGCCATGACAAAGAGCGGCGTGAGCTTCGAGTTGACGAAGGCGGCAGCCAGACGGCCGGCGACCCGGAGATGGGAAGTGTCGTTCACCTGGAGGCCTTCTGAATCGCCACGCGGCCACCATCCGCCAGCACCGGCGGAGGCGCCACCACAATTTTTTCACCGGCAGTTAAGCCGGAGAGAATTTCCAGCCGGTCACCTGCTGCCTCACCTTGCGTGATCAGCCGTAGCCGTGCCCTGTCTCCCTCCACTACATGCACGTACCGGATCTGTCCGCGCTCGAGAACGGCGGATTGAGGAACCACCACAGCTTCGCGCTTCCCCGCAGCGAACGCGGCGCGTCCAAACATACCGGTCCGCAGGCCCGGAAGGGCAGGCAAGTCGATCTTTGCGGTGAAGGAGCGCGTGGCGGAATCCACTGCGGGTACGATCTCGCCGATACGGCCAGAGACCGTGTGGTCCAGGCCGTCAATGTCTACAGCCACCGTCGCACCGATCTGAGCCAGGCTCAGCCGCGACTCATCGATTGCGGCCTCAAGACGCAGGTTACCTTCGCGTTCCAGCGTCAGCAGCGGCGTCCCCGGCGTAGCCAGGCTGCCGGGATCGGCTTTGCGCTCGGTGACCAGGCCGTCAAAAGGCGCGGCAAGCGTGGCATAGCCGAGGGCCACACGCGCGGCGGCAATCTCGGCTTCACTCTGGCTGCGCCGCGCCTCCACCTGCCGGCGCCTGGAGATCGCCATTTCCAGCGCCGCCTCAGCGCTCTTGAGTCGCGTATTCGATTCATCAAATTCCTGCTGCGAAACGGACGCTTTGGACAAAAGGTCCTGAAACCGCTTATGTGTGACTCGCGCCAGCTCCAGGTTCGCGCGGGCGGAGCTGATCGTATTTTCAGTTTCGATAATTGCGTTTTCGGCTTCGCTGCGCGTCGCCTCAGCAAGGCGGAGCTTCGCCTCAAGGTCGCGACGATCCAGCAAAATCAGTGTCTGCCCCGCTTGGACATGGTCTCCGGCGTGAACCCGCACCTCCAAGATGTTGGCCGTGATCTTTGCGGCGATCGCGGCGCTCTGCCGTGCACGCAGCGTGCCGCTTGCCCGGTAAATGTTGGTAATCGGTGAGACAGCCACCGTCTCCACCTGCACGGTGGTCACAATCTGCTGAGCGCCCGTTGCTGGGAGAGATAACTCCTGCCGCGAGCAACCAGAGATCATCAGGATCGGAATCAAGAGCGTTAAGAATCGGTTCATGGGTGCAACCTCAATTCACCACTGCGGAATCAGCCGCCAATGTTCCAGCGGCGTGCTCGAGCGCGGCCGCGGCGACGCGCTGGTCGTAGATGGCCGCCAGATAGCGCGTGCGGGCGGAGGCGAGAGCCGTCTCACTGCGCAGCAACTCGGTGACAGTGATTAAGCCGGCCTGATGGCGGTTTTGGATTATGCGGTGCGCCTCTTCCGCTTCCATGGCAGCAGCGGATGCGACTTCGACTCGCTGCGCGGCTGCCTGTACATCGAGGTACGCTTTGCGCACCTCCAGGTGAATCGCCGAATCTGATCGCCTCCGGAGCGCCTCGGCACGGGCCTCGGCAAAACGCGCCTGCTTCACTCTGGCCTTGGTTTCGCCGCCGCTCCACACGTTCCAGCGCAGGGTAACGGCGGTGAACCAGTTAGCCCCGCCTTTGTCGTCAAAGTGCTGGCGATCGGCCTCGAGGGTCCCTTGAAAGATGGCTTCGGGCCAATAAGCGGAGCCTGCGATCTGCTGCTGCGTGTGGGCCAGCCGCCGGACAAGTTCTGCCTGTCGCATCTCCGCGCGGTTCTCGGCTGCCAGGTGGCCATACTCTGCAAGAGAATTCTCGGATCCTGCCGCTCTCGAATCGAGTGGCGTGGTCAACTCGAACGTGCGGTCCAGGCTGACTCCGAGCGCATCGTTCAGCGCGGCGCGGGCCACCGCCACGTCGTTTGAGGCGCGGATCTGCTGCTCGCGCATCGCAGCCAGATGGACACGCAGCGCCAGTACGTCTGCCTGAGTGCTGCGGCCGGACTGATAAACCGACTCTGCTCGGACAAGGTCCGCCTTGGCGCTCTCCACGGACTCACGCGCCACCTCCAGGTTCTTCTCCGCCAGAGCCACGCCAAAATAGGTCTGCAATACGTGCAGGACAACATCAGACTGATCGCGGCGAGTGTCCTCGCTGGCCAGTTGGCGGGTGAAGCTTGCCGCCTCTACGGCGCGGCTGGTCTGCCGGCCATTGAACAGCACCTGCTCCACCATCAATCTCGATTGGTAGTTGTTCAGAGCGTCCGGGTGGTTCAGGCCATCAATGGCAAAATTTCGCTCGCTGAACTGGTGCTGCGTGAGCAGTGACGTGAATACAAAAACGGGATTGTTGCTGCGCTGGAAGCTCTCCGAAACCTGCACGTGCGGCAGATATCCGGAGCGTGCCTGTTGAATACGAGCGTCTGCTTCTTTTTCCCCTGCGTCGGCGGCTGCCATCAGCGGATTTGACCGTAAAGCCAGATCAACCGCCTGCCGCAGCGTTAGTGGTTCCTGCGCTGCCAGTGTCGCCGTCAGGACGAAGAACGCCACCGCCGTCCGTACGACCGTCACTCCGAAGCCAAGGCGGGCGCGCGTCGACTTTTGCTTTTGTTGCATCACTTTTTTTCCACGGGTAAGATTGTGCGGAGCATCGGTGGAATCAACAATGCTTGAGCGTCCGGAAGTGTTGCTCGAAAGGCCAGCCGAGTGTGATTGGTTTGCTGGGATTCCAGCCAACTTTGCAGATTGGCTGGCGGGCCCTGGAGTGACCTATGGATGCATTCTCCGATATTCTGAGCGGACTCAAGCTGAACGGCGCGTTGTATTTCAGCGCTGAATTCTCAGCTCCGTGGTGTTTTTCTTCTCCTCCCGCTACCGCGCTTGCGGGCCTGCTGGCCTTGGGCAAACCACACTTGGTGATCTACCACTTCCTCATGGAAGGCCGCGCCCGCGTGACCCTGGCCGATGGACAATCTGTCGAGCTTCAGCCCGGAGACGTCGTAATTCTTCCTCATGGTGATCCGCACCAGATGACCAGTGGTAAGGGGGCCACAGCTGCATTTCAGAGCTCGGCGATTCTTTCCAAAATAGAATCCCGCGACTTGAGTCCTTTGCAGGCGGGCGGCGGGGGTGATACTGCGCGGTTCGCCTGCGGATACATGGCTTGCGATCCCGACATCGGCCGCCCAATCCTGAGCGGATTGCCATCCATCTTCAAAGTCAATATTCGAACGGATCGCTCCGGGGAGTGGCTTGAAAATTCCATATTGCACCTGGTCGAAGAAGCAGCTTCGGAGCGAGTCGGCAGCGCGGCGATGCTGGCGAAGCTCTCGGAGGCTCTGTTCGTTGACACCTTGCGTCGCTTTGTTGCCGGCTTGCCGGAACAGCAGGTAGGTTGGCTCGCGGGAGCCCGTGATCCCATCGTCGGCAAAAGCCTCGGACTACTCCACAGCCGTGTTGCTCATCCCTGGACAATCGCCGGCCTGGCGGACGCGGTGGGAATTTCGCGGTCAGGACTGGTGGAGCGCTTTACCCGATATCTCTGCGAACCACCCATGACCTACCTGACCCGCTGGAGGCTGCAATTGGCAGCCCGGTTACTTGAACGGACGCCGCGAGGCGTTGCCGAAATCGCCGCTGAAGTCGGCTACGAGTCAGAGGCAGCCTTCAACCGAGCCTTCAAGCGTGAATTCAGGCAGCCTCCTGGCAAGTATCGCCGCGAACATAAGCAGTTAGCCCGCGCGAAGGCTAAAGAACCACCCGAAAGATAGGAACAGCTGCGTTTCAATGCCAGGCGCAAGCCACCACGCGGCTGAGTTCTTTGAGACGCGTGAGGCAGACGAAGCGGCCATGCTCCTTCACTGATCCGGCCAGATCGTAAAGTCTCGGAAAGCGATCCGTTCGGCTCTGCCCTTAAGATCCCGCAGAGCCTGGTTCAATTCCAGCAGATGAGCGCGGCCTAACTCCAGCGGGTGTTCATCGGGTTGATAGACGGTTCCAATGGCATAGTCCAGATACGGCGTGCGCGTCTGTTCAATGTGGTTGCCCAGTATATGAGTCACGATCTTCCCGTGCGTGAAGTCGACCAGGCGCTGGATGCTTTCGGCAAAGGCGGCCGCATCTTGCACGTACAGCCGTCCCGGATACAAGGTGTCCCCGGTGAACAGAATGCCGGTTTGCCGGTCGTAAATGGCAATGGATGACGCCTCATGACCCGGAATGGGGATGATATCCAGAAGGCGATCGCCGAGATCGTACGTGACCACCTCTCTTGGCCAGCTGCGAAAACCGAAGAACGCCTGTACGGCTGCAGGCTTAGGATCGATCACCGTGGTTTGGGGAAGAGCTTTCAGGTCCGCATCGCCAGAAGTATGATCGCGATGGGCGTGCGTGTGAGCTACGACCAATGCGATGTTTTCCCGGCCGTTCCGCTTCAACCAGCGATCAATCTGGCTCTTCACCACCCGAGCCACATCGGTCTTGCTGGCGCCGGTGTCGAGCAGAAGCGCCTTATCTTTTCCAAACAGCAGGTAGAGGAAAGGCTTTTCATAATTCGAGCAACCTGATTCGCGAAGAATGAGCAGATCCGGGTTGTACTCGTGAACCTGAAATTGCGGATTGGGCGGGCACTCAGGTCCACTGGCCTGCCACGTTCGAGGCAACGTGCCAGCTCTCACGCCTCCACCATTCGGTTGTGGAGCCTGCGCCCCTGCCACACCACAGACGCCTAGTACCAACACACAGAAGCACCGGTTCAGCTTCATAGCTGCAGGATTATAAGTGATCGTCGCCGTGGACTGGAGTATGCCTGAGTGTTAGTCGCGTGGCCGCTCACTTGCCTGAGTAGATGATCTTCCCTCCGACGATTGTGTAGCGCACCCTGGAAAGTGCCGTGGCGTCATGTTCAGGATCTGCTCCCAGGACCACCAGGTCGGCATCCATGCCTTTTGCGATCTGTCCCCGGCGCTTTGCGTAC
Organism: Terriglobales bacterium; assembly: GCA_037915955.1. Classification (GTDB taxonomy): domain Bacteria; phylum Acidobacteriota; class Terriglobia; order Terriglobales; family Acidobacteriaceae; genus Angelobacter. The sequence continues at coordinate 8,169 of JBAIYI010000268.1, read as the reverse complement.
CCAAAACGCTGCGCCGGATTCGTGGTGAGCGATGCCAGGATTTGCTGGAAGCTCATCCCGGCCCGTGACATCCACAGGAACTCTTCCGTAGTGTCGAAGTGCTCGGTGTATCCCACGTCAGTGCCAAACAGAATCTGCCCGCCCGCGGCCGAATAAGCCCGTAACTCGGGCAACGCGGTTGCGTTCATTCCTCTTTCGATCTCCTCGGGAGTGCTGTTTCTGCTTTCCTCGTGCCAGAGGGTCAGTGTCGGGATAAGAGCAACATGCGCCGCTTTCAATCGCTCCACCAGCTCTGGGCTCCATGCGCCGCCAGTTGGCGTCGTATGGGCCAGGATGTCCACTCCGCTCTGCAGTGCCACTTCCACTCCTTCCTGATTGGAGGGATGAGCGAACACCGGTTTTCCTTCACGATGGGCCTCTGCCACAATGGCCTTGGCCAGGTCCGGCGGCATGATCAGGATGCTGTCCCGCTCCACGGAACCCGCGAAAATCTTGATGCCGTCTGCGCCGTCGCGAATCTGCTGGCGCACTCGCTCCACCCCCTCGGCGGCCGACACGACCTCAGGAATGTTGATATGGTTCGTCTCCAGAAAATCCTTCACATAAATGGGAGTTCCGCCCCTGGCCCAAAAGGGCTCACCCACCGTGAGAATCCTTGGCCCTTTCACTTCTCCGCTTTCAATCCGGCTGCGGATGAGCGTCGTGTTGCGCAGAACTGACGCAACATCAAACACCGTCGTAAATCCCCAGCGCGTCAGCATCTCTTGCAGTTGCGAATTGATCTGCTGGGCCGTGAGCTTTTCCGCATGAAGTAGTCCCGGCGTGAGGATATGAACATGGCTGTTCCAGAACCCGGCCGTTACCACCAGACCTTTGCAGTCGATGATGGTCGCATCGCGCGGGACTTTAACCTTGGCGCTTGCCCCAACCGCCACAATCTTGCCGTCGTGTACAAGGATCGATCCGTTCTCAATTGCTTGTTTATTCGGTGAGAGATAAATTTTTGCTCCCACCAGGGCCAGGTCAGAAGCACGACTCAAACTGCACTCGAAAAGCGCACAAACCAGGAGGAATAGGCAAAACAGGCGATTTCGCATGCTGGCAATATACGCTCACAGCAAATAGATAGTTCCCAGACCCTTCATCAGGAGCTCAAGAAGGGAACGTCTGGCTGAAGCTCAAGCATTGAGGGTGCACCTGAATACAACTGAACCAGCAACTCTGGCATCGAAGCTCGCAAGGGTTTTTCCCCGCGCAAAAGCTCTTCATTCAAGTTGGTGACCCCGGGCTCCTGTTCGATTTAAACTCTTTCCCAGGAGTGCATCTCAGTTGTATCCACGCCGTACCTCAACCGATCGTTATTGCCCTGTCTGCCTTGGCACCGGACAGCGCGAACAACGCACTGTCTGCCCCGCCTGCCACGGCAACGGTCATGTGAATCTGAAAAGCTCTACCCTCAATTCGGGTTCGTACCGAACCTTGCAACAGGATGGCGCTCTTCGCTCGTTCCTGCGGACCGCCATCGAGACCAGCTCCGCTGATTACGGCAACATCCAGCTCTATAGCGTTTCCGACCACACGCTCAGGATCGTCGAGCAGGAAGGCTTCGGAAAAGAGTTTCTGCGCTTCTTTGACGTCGTCCAGGGCAGCGAGTCTGCGTGCGGCACCGCCATGAACAGCGGCTCTCGAGTTATTGTGTCCGACGTCGCCTCCGATCCCATTTTCCGCGGCACCCCGGCAGGGAAGGTCATGCTGCGGGCCAATGCTCTGGCCGTCCAGTCGACTCCGCTCGTCAGCTCCACTGGCCTCCTGCTCGGCATGCTATCGACCCATCATCGTCAGCCCCGTACGTTCTCCGCCGCTGAACTCGGATGGCTCGATCAGATCACACAGCGGCTGGCATCGAGCCTCGAATCGCAGCTTCGCGCGATCTGAGCTTTCTCTTGTTCCGTCTTTCGCCGCAATGTATACTCCCGGCCAAAGCAGATCGCTGCCCAGGTGTTCGTGCTCGTGAATTCCCTAAAAGTTCATTCATCAAATGAGAACCCTTGCATTCTTGTCGCTTCTTTTCGTCGTTACTCCCGCCGTCGCCCGCGATGCGCCGGGCACGCCCAATAACGTCAAGGCTGAAACCGTAGCCCCGGACGCCATCCAGGTCAGCTGGGACATCACCTCCCGAAGTGATGAGTATGTGGGTTTTGAACTCGACGCCCTCAAGAATGGTGCTCCTATGCATGTCCGCCAGCCTGAGGACAAATCGGGCACCGGCAGTGCGTGGACTGGGCATTCAGGGTATGTCGCTCGCGACCTGGAGCCGGAACAGCATTATTGCTTCCGCGTCTGGTCGCGGAACGTAGATACGGATGTGCGCTCAGACAAGCCTTCCGCATGGGCATGTGCTGACACCACGGCAGCTCCTCCCCTCGCCCCACTCGATCTGACAGTCACGTTCACCCCTGGCCAGCGGCATGCAGTTCTTTCATGGAACACTCCCGACCAGTCCGGCCATCGTCCTGTTCAGTTCTATGAGATTGAGCGCCAGAGCCCGCCCGGCGTCAATCGCCCCACGTTGAATGAAGGCCGAGTCAACGGGCCAAACGGCCAGCAATCAGTCACTACCAAGCTGAACTATGTCTTCAGATCTTCTGACATCGTGCTGCCCGGCAAACACGCCTTCCGCGTTTGCTCCGTCAATAGCGGCGGACGCGTCTGTTCCGCCAAAGTCGCTCCGACTGCCGATGCCAATCGCTCAGCGAAGGCCGTGTCCCACCCAGCTCACCAGACTCCGGCCGCGCTGAGCACGCGCAGTGCTTCTGACACAGTCCATAAGAGCGTTCACCATGGAATGGGCGGAGCCATGGGCTGCAAGGCAGATTACGTTCGCCGCGAAGCCACGGGCTCAGACGCCGTATGCGTCACTCCCAAAGCCCACGACCGGATTCAGACAGAGAATCAGAACGCGCCAAAACATCGCGAGCACAAGAACCCTGACGCTTGTAGAACGGGCTATGTCTGGCGCGAGGCTACTTCGGATGACCACGTTTGCGTCACGCCACATGCCAGAGACCTGGCGCTGAAGGAAAACGCAAATGCCTCCAAGCACGCGGCCCAATAAGTGAATACTCTCAGCCACGTACTGAACAGAAACACGCACCGCGCGGCGATTTCAACGTCGGCTTCCTCTGGCCGCGATGATCTCTATCTCTGGGTTCTTAGTGACTCGGTACATTTTTCGGTGAGTCAGTCTGTGCGTAAGCTTGTTTCTGAATCTTCGTTTCGCTGCCGCGCATCTGCCCTTCATGCGAATCGCCGGCATCATCGGCGGGCTTGGACCCGAATCCACCATCGACTACTACCGCTTCATCATCGCCCGTTATCGCGAGCGCAAGCCAAACAGCGGCAATCCGCACCTGCTGATCACCAGCCTTGACGTTGATCGCGGCATCGCCATGCTCGACGCCGGGCGCCCCGACGATCTGGCCGATTACCTCGCCGGCGGCCTCGACCAGTTGGTCCGAGCCGGCGCAGATTTTGCGCTCATCGCCGCCAACACGCCTCATCTTGTCTTCGATAAACTCCAGCCGCGCTCCCCCATTCAGCTGCTCAGCATCGTTCGCGCTACCGCCGATCACGCCAAGGCGCTCGGCCTCAAAAGAGTTGGCCTGTTCGGAACCGGCTTCACCATGCGCGCCGACTTTTACCCTCAGGAGTTCCAGCGCCCAGGCATCGAACTCGTCCGGCCCACCGAATCCGAACGCGACTTCATCCACCAGAAGTACATCGGCGAGTTACTGCAAAACCAGTTCCTGCCGGAAACCAGATCGAAAATTCTGGCAATTGCCGAACGGCTGAGAAGGGAAGAAGGAGTTGAAGCCATTGTTCTGGCGGGGACGGAACTGCCTCTGCTCCTGCGCGGCTCGGAACCCGACATCCGGTTTCTGGACACGACAGTGATCCACGTCGAGGCCGTGGTAGATGAGTTGCTGCGATAACTGTAGGCGCCAGCAGTCGCTCTAGTCGTCGTGCCTCTGTAAACTGGAGTGTCATTTCCTACATCCAAGCGCATGAGAACTATTTGATGCCTGCCGAATCCTCCCGCCATAAGCGACGCAACCAATGGCTGATCGTGCTTGTGGTGATTAGCAACGTGATCGGGAACGTCTCGCTGAGCCACGGCATGCGCCAGACCGGCGCCATTGTCTCCGCCTCGCCCCTCGATTACCTGCGGGCCTTCGCCAATCTTTGGACCGTTGCAGGCGTCGTAGTCCTTGCCATTTGGATGGTCAGCAATCTGGCTCTGCTCAGCCGGGCCGATCTCAGCTTCGTGCTGCCGGTCACCGCCAGCGGCTACGTTCTGATCGCGCTCGCCGGACACTTTGGTCTCGGCGAGCGAATTTCGGCCGTGCGATGGATCGCCATCGTGGCAATTTCATTCGGTGTGATCCTGGCAGAAGAAACTCCCTCGCGAACCACGCCGCAGCAGCCGGAGGGCGAGCCATGATCGGCGTACGCTGGGCATTAGTCGGGATCATTGCCGGCGCCAACACTGCTGGTGACATCCTCAACACCGCCGGAATGAAGCATCAGGGCGAAGTGCAAGACCTCTCTCCGCGGTCCGTGGGCCACATGATCGTCCGAATCTTTCGCAACTGGCGAGTTCTGGCAGGAATGGCCGCGCTCACCGTCTCCTTCTTCGCGCTGCTCTCATTGCTCTCCATCACCAACGTCAGCTTCGCCATCCCCGCCACTGCCATCAGCTATGTGCTGGAGACTTTTCTTGCCAAACACTTGCTCAAAGAAGACGTCGGCACACGCCGCTGGGCCGCCGCCTCACTTGTTGCCATCGGTGTCGCTCTTCTGCAATGGTGAGTAGAAGCTATCGCATAAATGACCCAATCGGGTAACACGCTTGTAGCACAGGCGCCCCGCCTGTGCCGGTTACTTTCCACTGAGCCGCGGATCTCTGATCTTCTACTTCCGTTCAGGCTTTCTCTTTCCACGTCGCAAATACTAGGGATATTTTTGCGGACTGCCCCGGTTTCCACCGCGTTCAGGCGATGTAGAGAGTCTTAGACTCGAAGTCCTCCTCTGATGTGATCGGGTGATTGAACCACTCATCAATTCAGACCGAGCCCTTCTCTTCAGGAGCTCGTTGACGCTGTGTGATGATACCAACTCACCAAACGACCCAATTCACCCCCCTCACTCTCCCCTCAACGCCTCCACCGGATCCACCGTCGCCGCCCGTCGCGACGGCAAATAACTCGCCAGGAAAGCCGTTGCAATCAGTCCCAGGGAAACCGCCGTATACGTCGCCAGGTCCGTATGGCTCACTTTGAACAGCAGCGACGACAGGAACCGCATCACCAGCGCGGCCGCAATCAACCCGCAGACCACGCCAATTCCTGAGAGCACCAGCCCATGTTTCACGAACAGCCCAGTCAACTCCTGCCGCTGCGCTCCCAGAGCCATGCGGATTCCAATCTCGCGCGTGCGCTGCGAAACGGAGTACGCAATCACGCCGTAAATCCCTATCGTCCCCAGCAGCAGCGCCATTCCTGCCGCTACGCCAAGCATCAGCAAGGTAAAGGAAGTCCGCGCCATCGAAGTCCGGAAGTAATACTCAGACGTGCGAACCGCAAACACCGGAAGATTCGGGTCCACTGACCACACCGCCTGGCGAACGTCTTTCATCAGGCTTTCCGTGCCGGCGCGCTGCGTGCGCAAGGCAAAAGAGAGATCGCGGACCACCTGCAGCTTCTGCCCTTCAAAATTGGTCGTCACCAGCGGCCAATAGACGCTCTTGGCAGGCTCCTTGTTCACGCCATCGTCGTAAACGTCGCTTACCACGCCCACAACCTCGCGCCAATCGTCCGTTAAGCCCACGCGTATGCGTTTACCCAGGGCGTTCTGCGGTGTCTGCCACATCTCCCGGGCCGCATTGTCTGAAACCAGGGCCACCGGCGTCCGGTTGTAAATGTCCGTCCATGTGAGATCGCGTCCCGCAACCAGCGGAGTTCCCATCGTGGCCAGGAATCCTGGCGCAATGTATTTGAACCTTCGCAATGACCCAATCTCTCCCGGACGATACGTCCGGTCCGCCGCGAAGATAGGATCGAAATTATTGTTGCCATCCATGGGAATGCTGCTCGCCGGCCCCACGGACGAAACTCCCGGCACCGCCGCCAGCTTGCGTATGATCTCTTCCTCCATCGGCGTCACGCGCTCGTTATCGCTGATTTCTTTCTTTGGGATGGAGATTGAGAATGTTTGCAGCGTCTCCGGCGACGTGAACCCCGGCTGCACCCGCGTGAGCGCCACAAACGTCCGCGCCATCAGCCCGGAGCAGATCAGCAGCACCAGCGCCAGCGCAACCTGCACCACCACCAGAACGCTGCGCGCGCGATGCTGCTCCCGGCTCTGGCTCAGCCCGCGGGCGCCCTCGCGCAGTCCCGTGCTCAGCCGTCCGCCTGCGTATTTGAAGATCGGTATCGATCCAAACAGCACGCTGGCAATCAACGCCACTACCAGCGTAAACAGCAAGACAGTGCCATCGATTCCTACTTCGTTGATTCGCGGCAGGCCCTTGGGCGCTGCTGCCACAATGGCGCGAAGCACGCCATAAGCCAGTCCCAATCCCACGAGGCTGCCCGCCAGGCCCAGCACAACACTCTCAAACAGCAGTTCTGTGGCAATCCGGCTCCATCGCGCCCCCAGTGCAGCGCGGATCGCCAACTCCTGTCGCCGTCCTTCCACCCTCACCAGCACGAGGTTCGCCACGTTCGCACAGGCGATCAGCAGCACCAGCCCGATCGAGCCCATCAACACCCAGAGCACTTTGCCAACCTCGCCCACAATCTCCTGCTTCAGCGGCTTCAGCACCGGCCCCAGGTGCGCGTCCTCAAACATCTTCAGGCTGAATCCCGGAGGCGGAGGAAATGACTGGCTGACCATCGGCAACATCCGGGCTACGTCTGCGCTGGCCTGCTCCACTGTTGCGCCGGTCTTGAGGCGTGCAATGGCCATGTAACTGAAATTCCCCAGGAAGATCTTGTTGCGGTCCCACTTGAACAGCACCAGCACTGCCGGGTCTTCCTGCTGTCCGAAGAAATGGAATTTCTCCGGCATCACGCCAATCACCTGGTGCGGCTTGCCGTCGAGTTTCAGCGTCTGCCCCAAAATCGACCGATCCCCGCCGAATTTGCGTTTCCAGTAGCCGTACATCAGGATCACTGTGTCCGGACTCTCTGCTGAATCGTCCTGCCGTGTGAAGCCGCGGCCGATCATCGGTGCCACTCCCAGCACCGGCAACAGGCCATCTGTCATCCGCTGCGCCCGAAGCTGTTCTGGTTCGGCCACACCGGTCAGGCTCACCGAATCGCCCGTAACCATACCGATGTCCTGAAACGTCCGGTTCTGCTCGCGATAGATGAAGTATGTGGATGGCGAACCGCTCAGTTCGGGAATGTTCAACCCAGGCGCATTTTGCGCCACGGTTACGAGCTGCTCAGAATGGGGATAGGGAAGCGGTTTCAGCAGGATGCCTTCGAGCACGCTGAAAACTACCGTGTTTGCGCCCACTCCCGCGGCCAGCGTGATCAGCGTTACCGCTGTGAACATCGGCGCGCGGCTGAGCCTGCGCAGGACCTGCTTGAGCTGACCGGTAATAAAGGACATGCCATTTCCCCCCGTCCGAGCCGACCGGATGAATACCAATACGTAAGGAAGACGGAAAAGGTTTAAGAAAATTTCACTACCGACAGATTTGTGAGCGCCGAGGGCCGCCTCACCAAAACCGCTGAATCTCTTACCTAGAAGAGGGTTGGCGCCGCTGCCTCTGCAGGCGGTACCTCGCGTATGCACTCCGGGTCATCATTATTCACGTTGCTGACCCGCGAACTCAAGGGATAGATCTTCATCGCTCTTGCGTCGAAAGGCTTGAGCAACTCCCGGACGCGATTTGGATCTTCAGCTCCTGGATCGAGCCACACGTCGTAATCTTCCGGCCTGAGAATTACCGGCATGCGATTGTGAATGGGATTCAGAAGCGAATTGGCATCCGTGGTGATAACGCTGCAGGTCTCCCACAAGTCGCCCGCAGGAGTCTTCCATCGGTCCCACAGCCCAGCGAAAGCGAACAGACCATCATCCTTCAGCCCAATGTTATAC
>JBAIYI010000130.1:0-4040 GCA_037915955.1 Terriglobales bacterium | reverse complement strand
CTCCGATGATCTCCTGCAGAGTCCGTGTTCCGTTGGCGAGTTGCAGCAAGCGAGCCGTTCCGGAATTTATTGCATTGATGCTGACCCCGATCTGTCCTGCGACTTTCAGGAACAGCAGCGAGCGCTTCTGGGGCTGTAGATCAGGGATAGCGCGCCGGGCCAACTCGGGGATAAGCAATTGTGGGTCGTGCTCAAATTCCGAAACGATTGCATGGTCTCCTAGCTGCACCGTCATGAGAAGGCGGTCCGACTCGTGTAATGCAAGGAGCGCAGCGCCCCGCTGTGCGTATTCCCTGGCCAAAATCGCAATATCCGGGCTGTTATTCAGAAAAAAGAGGTTTCGCTCATAGAGGAGAGCGTCATGCAGGTAACGGACCTGGACCTGCCCCTCCTCTATCTTCCTGAGCAGGAAAGCCGCAAGTTCCACCGCTTCAAGGAACATAGCCGAAGCGGCGCGGGGTACCGGTGACACCTCCTGGCAGTACGTAGCCACGAAGTTTTCAAAAAAGTCATGCGGCAGCAGCGACCGGGTCACCGGAAAAGCCTTCAGTGCCAGAGCCACCCTGCTGACGTGAAGCATATGCGAATAGTGTGTCAGCCGGACACGGTCAATTTTTTTCAGAGCCTCAAGTTCCGCCGGACGAAGGTCAAAGTCGCGGCAGGCGCGAGCCGGTTCCCTTGTGAACGTGGCCAGGAAATTGTCGTCTGTGACGAGTTTGCTCAACACGCGTTGCATCTGCAGGATCGACATGGGTCACCGCCGAGCCTCGGCGGAATAAAGCGGAGCAGCGAGACTGGGCGCGAAAAGAGAGCGCGCCATCTGTAATTCCTCCAAAAGAACGCCAAAATCTTCAGGGAAATTTTCGTCCCACTCGAGCGAGATCCCCCTGACTGGAGCGTTCTCCAGGGTGTACTTCATCAATGCAAACACCTCAGGGCTTGTCCTATCAGCATGAGAATCGATCACGAGTCCATTTTCTTCCCGGTGGCCCGCGAAATGGATCTGCACGGTCCTTTCGAGGGGAATCGATTCCAAGAACTTGTAGGGATCATAGTTGTGATTCCGTGAATTGATGAACACATTGTTGAGGTCCAGCAACAGCCCGCAGTCGGTGCGCTCCAATACCTCCGTAATAAATTCAGCCTCGCTCATCTCCGAGCCCGGGATTGGGAAATAATAGGTGATATTCTCCAGCAGGAAAGGGACGGCAATCCGTTGTTTCAGGTATTGAACTTTTCTACAAACAATTTCGAGGCTTTCCCGGGTGAACCATAAAGGCGTAAGTTGCCCGATTTCGACGTCCGGGACCTTCGTGAAGCTTAAATGATCGCTATACCATGGAGCGTTGACGCGTTCCAGCAACCGGGCAGTGCGATCCAGATAATCATCATCAAAAGGCATTTCCGTTCCCACTGAAAGCGCAACGCTATGGGGAACAATAGGGAAGTCGCTGAGGGATTCCAGCAGGCGATCAACTTTCTCCGGCGGTGAATAGATAACCTGATCCGTAATCAATTCCAGAAAATCAATTGCAGCGCGATTGGACTGAATTTCCTGCTGCAAGTGATGGCGGTAGCCCAATCCTACTCCGAGCATTGGCAGATTATTTTCCATGACTTTTTCTCCTAACAAGTCCAGAAGTCGCACAATTGGGAGCGAGGACGCGCAGCTGCTGCCAGCTGACGCGCCCTGCCTTTTTACCAGAGTCCTGTTTGACTCTTGCAGCTTGAGCAACCAGCGCAGCCACTATTGGTGCACCCGCTACAGCCTGTGCAGCCACTACAGCTAACCACCAGGCTCGGAGCGATCTTCTGTTCAAGCTCTTCTAGTTCAAATTCGATGATTCGGTCGTTCTTCTTCTCTGCCATGGAAAGCTCCTTTCTGCAGAGTTAAAACTTAAACATCGGAATTTGGCGGTTATGATATCCAGGCGCTCCTGTACGCGCGGTAAAGAGCACATTAGATATCAGCTGAAGGAAATATTGGCGGAACTCCCGGTCTGGAGCAAACTGCTCATAGGCTGCGCTGTGCCTTAGGCTGATTTGCGCCATTGCCATGGATCTCCAAGAAGCGAAGTGCCATCCGCGCGGATGAAACACGCGGCGATCATATAGCAGGCAATACTCTAGCTAGCCACAAATTTTGCTAGAACGTTTTAAGAGAGTTCCAAAATGGAACTACGTTCCCACGCCAAGACGCACATTCGTGGCACTTAGCCCAGGGCTAAGATAGTCATGTGAGACCGGAAAACCGAAACTGCTTTCGTTCGCAGAGAACGCACAGGAATGGATCAGCCAATCAACGGTCCCGCTTTAGTATCGTAATCCTCAGCTTTACCGGGGAGAACCGGCTACCGAATCTGGGACGCAAATCACTTCCAGCCTTTCGGACGAGGAGCGGCACTGGTCTTTTTCGCTGTTGCTTCGTGCGGCCAAACCGTTGTAAGTTAGACTGATTTGCTCAGGTGAAAACAGGTATTTGGTAATTGGTAGTTGGTACTTGGGAATGAGCAAATAGTAATTGGCAATTAGCCAGACAGAAGCCAGACGCTTGGGACCGCTTCCACCCCAACAAACCAAAAACGGGCTTGTCGGGGGCCCCGGATTGGGATGACCTTGGGACACGTTGGGATGTCGCGGCGGGACGAGGGGCGGGATCGATTGGGACGAGGTCGGGACGGGACAGGACGAAAGTCAAAAAAACGGTTCGCCGCAGATTAGCGCAAATAAACGCTGATCGGGGAGAACCGAAGAACCGTTAACCACGAAGGACACGAAGGAACAAGAAGGTAGTTCGGTAGCAAAGCTTCCCAGGAGGCGCCGCCGATTGTGGCGGAAATCGATCTTTAACAATTGAATAACGAACTTAGCCGTTGGCACTTAAGCCTTTGGCTCTCGGCTCACGTGCGAAGCTCTTCCACCCCAGCAATCCAACATCGGGATTGCCGGGGACCCCGGAGCTGGCAAATTGGTAAACCTGGCGTGTGCCGGCGGGGCATGGGAACCGCGGCCAGCTTCCTGAAATTCCGGGGAGCTTGCCCGGGGAGTCTCCCCGGCGAGCTTCGACTTAAGTCCTTTGTTTTCGGGGTGACCCTATGACTCCCACGGGGCTACCTAAAACCGTTTACCACAGAGTACACAGAGGAACACTGAGGGAAATCTGGTGATCGCAGAGTGATCTGGTGATCGGAAAGGCAAGAGCTTACCGCGGATTCACGCGGATGAACGCGGATCAACCAGATGGCGAGCCCGAACGGACTGTGATCCCGGTTACCGGCACCCTGCCGGCGGTTCTGCTAGACTCATGAGTTTTTTCAGAAGAGAGGCACTCATGGAGATAAAGACAGTCGGCATAATCGGCGCGGGGACCATGGGCAACGGCATTGCCCACGTTTTTGCGCGCTCGGGATACAACGTGGTGCTGATGGAGACGGCGCAGCCGGCGCTCGATCGCGGGTTGCAGACGATCAGCAAGAACATGGAACGCGAAGTCGCCAAGAACAAGATCACGGCCCAGGACCGCGACGCCGCGCTGAAGCGCATTGAAGGCGGGCTGGACCGGAAGGCCCTGGCAAAATGCGACTTTGTGGTGGAAGCCGCGTTCGAGAAGTTTGAGATCAAGCAGGAGATCTTCCGCGACCTGGACCAGATTTGCCGGCCGGAGGTGATCCTGGGGTCGAACACGTCTTCTATTTCCATCACCAAAATCGCCGCGCAGACCAAGCGTCCGGACAAGGTGATCGGGATGCACTTCTTCAATCCGGTGCCGATGATGAAGCTGGTGGAGGTGATCCGTGGGATTGCCACCTCTGACGAAACTTACGCCGCCACCCGCGACCTTGCCCTGAAAGTGGAGAAGACCCCGGTTGAAGTCAACGATGCGCCTGGCTTCGTCTCCAATCGCGTGCTGATGCCGCTGATCAACGAAGCAATTTACGCCGTGATGGAAGGCGTCGCGACGGCCGAGGCCGTGGACGAAGTCTTCAAGCTCGGCATGGCGCATCCCATGGGTCCGCTGACGCTGGCGGACTTCATCGGCT
>JBAIYI010000494.1:0-3618 GCA_037915955.1 Terriglobales bacterium | reverse complement strand
CGGCCCGATCGGATTGGTGCTGGACAAGCGCGGCGGAGTACAGGGGCCTGCCGTTGAACGCGCCTTCACCATGGCGTTGAAGATGCCGGACATTGAGACGCGCCGCCTGCACTGGCAGCAGTCTCTGGATGTGGAGGATCCGCAGCAACTGGATCGGATCACGGAGCGCTTCCGGCTGACGAGTGGCAATATCCGCCGCGCCTCCCGCCTGGCATTCTCCTACGCTGCAGTGGAAAGCCGCACACGCGCAAACGCGGCGGACGTGCAACAGGCAAGCCGGGCGCTAAGCCGGCAGACGCTGGAAACACTCGCGCGGCGCGTGCAGACATTGGGCGACTGGGACCAGCTTGCCGTAACCACGCAAACGCTCACCGAACTCCACAACCTTGAGAGCCGCTGCCGGCATCGTGAGCGCCTGCACCACTGGAGCAGCACGCCGCTGAACGCTGACCGCAATCCCGGCGTCCGAGCATTGTTTTCTGGTCCCAGCGGCACCGGCAAAACTTTGGCCGCGCAACTGCTGGCCGCAGAACTACAGATGGATCTGTACCGGCTTGATCTTTCGGCGGTGGTGAATAAGTACATCGGCGAGACAGAAAAAAATCTTGACCAGGTTTTTGCCCGCGCGGAAGAACTCGATGTCATCCTGCTGCTCGATGAAGGCGATGCGCTGCTGACCCAGCGCACCAGCGTCCAGACCTCCAATGACCGTTACGCAAATCTGGAAACCAACTACCTGCTCCAGAGGCTGGAATCGTTTGAAGGCATCCTGATCGTGACCACCAACGCGGTAGAGCGCATTGACAACGCTTTCCAGCGGCGCATGGACGTGGTGGTCGACTTTCGCCCGCCGGACGCGGCGGAACGCTGGAACATCTGGCAGATGCACCTGCCCGCCGGACACGAAATTGATGCCGGCCTGCTCACTGAGATTGCCGGGCGTTGCGTGATGACCGGAGGCCAGATCCGCAATGCCGCCTTACACGCCGCGGTACTGGCACTGGAAGGGTCTGGCGTAATGAGATCTCCACACCTGGAAGCGGCAGTGCAGCGGGAGTATCGCAAGCTGGGAGCGGTCTGCCCATTGCGTCGCATCGCGCCACTCTCCATGGCCGGGCAGTAGGCCATCCATGGCGACCTCCGCCCGCCTCTTCACGCCGGCTCCCCAGTCTATCCCCAAGCCCCCGGTTCCCATTCTTGTCCCGCCGCCCAGGACGGCGAGAACGCCGGCCGCCGTCTCACGCCGGCTGGCTCCGGCTGTGCGCATGACGCAGGCTTCTTCTCTGGACCAGCCAATCACAGCTTCCACTCGCTCCGGCGGCCAACCGCTGCAGCCAGCCGTGCAGCTCGCGCTCGAAAGCAGCTTTCAAGCCGACCTCGGCGGGGTGCGGGTGCACACCGATACCCTTGCGCAGCGGGAAGCAGGCGGGCTTTCGGCGCGCGCATTCACCTATGGCCCAAACATCATGCTGGGCGCCGGCCAGAGCCCGGCAGACATGGCTCTGATGGCGCACGAGACGGCCCACGTATTGCAGCAGCAAAGCACGCCGGTGATCCAGCGGTTCACGCCTCACGGCGGAGATGTCTTTGAGCGCGAAGCCCATCAGGCGTCGGCGGCTGTGATGCGCGGCGAAACCTTCCAGGTGCGGGAACGCACGCAGACCCGCGTGCAACGGTCCACTTTCTCTGAGATCCAGGATTTCCTTGCGGAAAAAGCCAACGTCATTCCCGGCTTCCGCATGTTCACGATCGTGATCGGCGTGAACCCGATCAACGGCGCCGAGGTCGACCGCTCGCCCGGCAACATACTGCGCGCCATCATCGAATTCATTCCTTTCGGCGGGCTGATTACCCAGGCGCTCGACAATTACGGCATCTTCGACAAGGTCGGCAACTGGGTGGACCAGCAGCTCAGGACCCTGGGCAGCATCGGCAGTTCGATCGTCCAGGCGGTCAAGGACTTTATCAAAGGTGTCGGAGTGTCGGACATCATCCTCCATCCTTTCGATACATGGGAGCGCGCCAAGCAGATCTTTACCGGGCCGATTGACCAGATCATCAGCTTTGCCAAAGGCTTGTTCGACGGCATAGTCGGGTTCATCAAAGAAGCGATCGTGAAGCCGCTGGCCGCGCTGGCTGAAGGCACTCCGGGCTGGGCGCTGCTGACTGCCGTCCTTGGAAAGAACCCGATCACCGGCGAAGCCGTGCCTCAGACCGCCGACAACCTGATCGGCCCCTTCATGACCATCATCGGCCAGGACGAAATCTGGCAGAACATGAAGCAGGCCAAAGCCGTGGCCCGCGCCTTTGCCTGGTTTAAGGGAGCGTTGGGCGGACTGCTGAGCTTCGTCCAGCAGATCCCGGACCTGTTCATCACCACGCTGAAGTCGCTGGAGATTGTCGATATCATCGTGCCGCCGCTGGCCTTCATCAAGATAGGCAAGGTGTTCGGCGGCTTCCTGGCCAAGTTCACCTCATGGGCGTTCGATCAAGTCATTGAACTGCTGAAGATCATCTTTGCCGTGGTTGCACCGGGTGCCATGCCATACCTGCAGAAAGTGGGCGCGGCATTCAACAAGATTCTCAAAGACCCAATCAGCTTTGTCGGCAACCTGGTGAAGGCCGGCAAGATGGGCTTCCAGAATTTTGCCAACAACATCGGCAATCATCTGAAGCGGGCTTTCCTTGAGTGGCTGACTGGATCGCTGCCCGGTATTTATATCCCCAAGGCGCTCACGATCAAGGAATTCGCGCTGCTGGCGCTTTCTGTGCTGGGCATCACCTGGGCCAACATCCGGCAGAAACTGGTCAAGGCCACCAGTGAAAACATTGTCAAAGGGCTGGAAGCCGGATTCGCCATCGTGAAAAAGCTGGTCACGGAAGGGCCGGCTGCCGCATGGGAAGAGATCAAGAGCCAGCTCAGCAACCTGAAAGACATGGTGATGCAGGGCATCATCAGTTTCATCGTGGAGACGGTGGTGAAGAAGGCCGTGGCCAAGGTGCTCAGCCTGCTGGTTCCCGGCGGCGCCTTTATCCAGGCGATCATCTCCATCTACGACACCATCATGGTGTTCATCGCAAAGCTGCAGAAGATTATCCAGGTGGCCATGGCGTTCCTGGATTCCATGATGGCCATCGCCAATGGAGCGCTCGGCGCGGCTGCCGCCAAAGTCGAGAGCACACTGGCCGGCTTGCTGACGCTCGCCATCAGCTTCCTCGCCGGTTTCCTCGGCTTGGGCAAAATCGCCGACAAAGTGATGAACATCATCAACACGAAAGTGCGCGCGCCGGTAGACAAGGCGATCGACTTCGTCATCAATTGGATTGTCACCACGGCCAAAAGCTTGTTCAAGGCGCTGTTTGGCGGCAAAGACACAAAGCCGGACACCCGCACGGATGCGCAGAAGAGAGCTGACCTGCATCAGGGGGTCACGACGGCGCAGGCGCTCTTGAAGGCGAAGGATGCCACAGCCACAAGCGTCCGCGCGAAACTGGGGTCGATTCAGTCGCAGTTCAAGCTCACATCCCTGGTTTTAGTTGATACGGGTGGCAATAAATATCGAATCGATGGAGCCGTCAACCCTGATGAGAAAGGCGACCTGGTTTCTCTCGGAGAAG
>JBAIYI010000801.1:0-4864 GCA_037915955.1 Terriglobales bacterium | reverse complement strand
GCCGAGGTCGCCAAAGCCGCCGCGGACCGTCTGGGAGGCGCGAGGGGCGACATGATCTATTACCAGGTCGGCTCCTATGTGACCTGCAGCTGCGACAACAACGAGGGCATGCGGGGAATGTCATGGCAGCGCATCAAGCACGGCTATCTGGCAGTGGAAGAAAAGTACGGCGCCGCCATCACCAACGTGAACAAGATCACCGTGCTGGCCGCCACCGCCGGCGACGCCGAGTTTGCCCAGCAGGGGCTCGATCGGATTGGCGACCACTGGATCAAGGAATTCTGGCGTACGCGCGAATATTTTGATCAGGTCCACCTGTGGGCGGAGCTCTCAATTCAGGGCAACAAGGTGCAGGCCGCGCTCAATGCCGCCGACGCAAACCTGAAGACCCAGGACGGCCAGAAATACGACGCCGTGATCGCCCAGGCCTTCGCCTCCGGATACGCGACGGTCATGAACGATTGCTACAAGCGCTCCGGACAGATGATGCTTATACCCTTTGTGCTGGCCATTCAGGTGGCAAAGGACGGTACCGTGGAGAAGGCGTACAGCACGGTGACCAGCGGTGTCACAGAATGCCTGCTACCCAGGATCCAGTCCGGCCGCTTCCCCAATCCGCCGGCTCCGGGCTACTGGGTGAAGATCAGCATGCAGACCTCACCGGAAGCAACGCCAAAGGAGACGGGAGCTCTGCGGTAGCGGGCGAAGCCAAGATCGCAATACCGCGGATCAATTCAGCGGTTCAGCGCCAATAGCTAAGAGTTCAAGCTCGGGATGGCAGCGCTAGCGCTTAACCAATCTTTATCGTGAGTTTCTCTTTTGCCAAGCGTAAGCTGAAGCCAGGGAGAGGTCTATGCGACTCCGGATTGCAGTGATGCATATCGGGATAGTAGCCATGGCGCTATCTCAAGCTGTGGGAGATGATCTGACCGTGAAGATCCGGGCGCAACGCGCTCCCAACAACTTATTTGTCGGATCACATCAAGTTGCTCTGTATCTTCCTTTGGACACCATTGAGATGGGAGAAACCACACAAACCATTTACGTCCATGGAAACGTTCAGCGCGTGGATTTCGAGGGCTTTCCCGCCGGAGAAAACTTTTTTGAGAACCGTCCAGTCGACATCTATTATCCGAGTACAACAGTTGAAGAGCCCACTACCACTGTAATAACGCATTGCGATTCCGGCATCGTCCAGGAAATTGATTTCGCCCGCAAGGAATACCGCGAATTTCGCCGGCCTCCGTACTTGGCGAAGAAGAAGTTTGTCCGATTGGCTGAGAAAGCCAGAAAACTCCAAAAGCATTCGCTTGGCCGGACATCCACCGTGGATACGGGAGAGAGGCGCGAATTCTTTGGTCTTAACGCGCGACACCTGATCACCACGATGCGTCCACAGGGGACCAACTTGGCATGGTGGGGACACTACTTCACCGATCAGGTAATTGATGGCTGGTACATTGATGGGCCTTTTCCTGGTTGCGCGCCTGACTATCTCCGCAGAGGTCTGGTAATGGAAAGAACAATCGAGCCTGGCACAGATTTTTCTGGTCCGTCGCTCTCCGGTTGGGACGGCTTTCAGGCTTACGTTCCAGGATTCTGGGTTCAATATCGGCCATACTTCAACGGCCTGTGGCCTGGTCCGCCCCCGGGGTTCCCGCTTACCGAAGTTACAACCACCATCGATCCCAAAAATTTTCTAACCGAGCTGATCTATACCGGCTATCTTCCCTCCGGCATGCCCATTTTGCAGAGCGTAACCGCGAATACGGCATTGCCATCCTCGAGCGCTACTTCTGGAGTCGCCCCCACGCAGTCATGGCAAATGGAAGTCACGAGCTACTCCACCGATCCGCTCGATCCTCAGTTGTTTGAGATCCCGCCAGGGTTCAAGAAGGTCAACACTCTGCACAAACACGAGAAGTTCGCAAAGAAAACGCCAAACCCTTGAGGGCAGCTCTTCCGTGTAGCCGCTGCGTTCTCTGCTTGTGGTGAACGGGCCGTGGGAAGCTGCGCCGAACCACGGCCAACCCAGCGCCGCTATTTTGCCTGTGCGGCGTGGCTGCCTGACGCCGCCGCCGAAGCGGCCACAAGACGGTCCAGATGCTGCTTGAACTGCGACGTTAAAGGGTCGCCGGTCGCGGTGCCGACCGTTACAGCTTTTTCGACATCCGCGCGCGCCAGATCGGTCTTGCCCGCGGCTTCAAGGCCATCGGCCAGGCTGTCATACACGTTGGCTGAGCCGGGGTAAAGCTCCACGTTGCGTCGGAAGGCAGCAAGGGCATCGTCAATCTTTTTCTGTCCCAGCAGGTTGTAGCCCATCTGGTTGATGGTCTGCTCGGCGGAGACCGGAAAGCCGAAGCGCTCTGACAATTCGCGATAGTGTTGCTCAACCCCCTTGAGTCCGCCCAGGGGCACGCCGTCTTTCGGGTCGCGGGGCATCACCCAGCCGTCAAATACGGTGCGCATGCCGGCGTAGTGGGCCAGAAATGTTGTTGAGCCGTGGTCCTCGTCAGGATATCGCGCAGAGCGCACCATGAAGCCCCGGGGTTTTGCGGTGGTGAAGAGCTTCTGCAGCTGGTCAAACCCATCGCCCATGGGGTTGGGTGTTGCGCCTTCATTCCCGAGAGAAAAGAAGAGTGTCTTATTGAGTTCCTTTTGCCGGGCAAAGAACGCTTGCGCCTGATGCAGGGTATGTTGATTGTCCCATTGCAGGCTTGGGCTCACGGCAATGTATGCGTTGAACATGTCAGGATGCGCGATGAGCGCATGAATGGCCAGCAGCCCGCCCAGCGAGTGGCCGGCAAAGATGCGATAAGGCTGAGTCGGGTAACGCTTTTCGATCTCCGGGACGAGCTCAGTCTGGATGAATTCCAGAAACTTGTCGCCGCCGCCACTGTTGGGCTGGGGCTGGATTAGAACGCCCTCGGCATTCTTCAGGTCGACGCGCGTGGGCGTCAGGTCACGCGTGCGGTCCGTGTTGGGAATGCCGACAATCATCACCGGCGTGCAACGGTTCTGAGAGGCAAGGAAATCAATGATAGCCCCCACTTCATTGATGTGCCCGTCGCCGTCCGCCAGGTAAAGGACCGGGTATTTGTCCTTTTTGCCCTGCGCGGCCGCGGGCATCCGCACCAGGATCGCGCGATCTTCATTCAGCACATTGGAGTGGATGGTGATGCGCTCCGGCGCCGGCGGGGCCAGGTTCTGGCCCATGGCAGCCATCGAGGCAAGGGAAACAATCAGGAAGGTGGAGAAAGCGCGCAGCCGCATACTCAAGACCTCCAGGGAAATTGGATTGCACCTGTCTGAGGCAACTCACATACCAAAGACGGGACCAGGGTAAGGCCATTTCAAATCATTACAGACAGCGCAGCAGGTTTGACTCTCGGATGTTCGTTTTCGTTAGCCACTGTGCGGGAACGAACAGCGGAGACGAAGTGCAGCTTAGCGCGCAAACGCAGCGCTGGAGATGCGCCTCGTTTTCGAGCGCGCCATACCAGACAGGTTTGTGCAAAATTATCTTTCCCGGCCAAGGATTCAGCCCCGCGCCAGCGGGACGACCGAAAGTAGCCCGGCCACGGCGCGAGGGAGCTTGCGACCGAAGCGCAAGTGCCGGGAAAGCGACCGAAAGACCAATTCCTTACGCCGTAGGCCCGCGCGAAGCGAAGCGCGATGAACTTACACCGAAGTAATTCGGCTGAACGGGCAACCAAGGTTAAACTCTTTTCCCGATGACTGTTCAGTACGAGGTCTCGCCAGATGAGTACGCGGAGGCGTGCCGAGGTGACATTCCGAATCGTGACTGGGCGTCCGCCGCTGCCATGTTCATGGTAGCCCTGGCACTTGCGATGATCGGAATAGGAATTTTTTCCGCGGGCGACGAGCAGGCCATTGTCCCGGCTTTACTCCTCGGACTCGGTGCTGTTGTTTTGATTGCGACTGCGGTGTGGGCGGTTACGTTTGGAACCGTGGTTCTCAAGCTTCAATTCTCAAGGAAAATCAAGTCAGGATACCGGGAACATTATCAAGGTAAGAGCTTGGTGTTTTCCTTTGATGGAAATGGCTGGTCGACAAAACCACTGCCGGATCAAGAATCTGTGGCCTGGCCTTCCCTGACGGCCGCCACTGATTATGAGAACGTTCTTTTGCTCCATGCGGAAAACCATGCAGTCCTGCTGCCCAAGCGCGTGCTGTCGCCGGAGAGCTTGAGAGCCCTCAAACGTTTTGCCTTTGGAGAATTCCGCAGTCCGGTAAAGCTGCGGGTCGGGTTCCGCGATTTCCTGATCACCGAAATCCGATCGCTATGGCGGCGGAAGAGATCAGCCATGTCCATACTGCACTGGGGAGGAATTGTGATAGCAGCCACCATTACAGTGTGGGCGACAGAGAAACCGGGAGCGCTCGGTTATATCCTTGCTTTGAGTCTCTTGTCCGTAACCGTTTCAGCGCAATTTTGTTATTTCGCGGTCAGCTACTTCACACAACGGAAACGCCGCCATGCGGTTTGGGAACTGGAGTGCTCTGACCGCGGTGCTCACGCTCGCACAGCCACCTCTGAGCATTTCAGTTCATGGTCGATGTTTCTGAAGTATGAAGAAACACCCTCCGCCTTCCTCCTTTATTCAGGTCCGGATCGCTATTACATCCTGCCGAGGCAGGGGCTTGTCCCAGAGCAGCAGGAAGGTCTGCGTCGGGCACTGCAGTTGAAGTTGCAAGTGCAATGAATTAGCCGATTCGCTGACGCAGCGCTCCAAATGTGCGCTCCGCCGCGCCTGCGCGCGGAGTCACGGCGTGAGGTCGTTCCACGGTTTCAGCGCGAAGCGCGGCAGAGTGCGAGCCCGGCGGCGTAAGCCCCGGGGCA
>JBAIYI010000717.1:0-2016 GCA_037915955.1 Terriglobales bacterium | reverse complement strand
GACGAGATCATTTCCCAGGAGGGCAAGTAATGTCGGCCACACCCAGCACACCCGCACCGGCGCCGGCGCCCAAGACGAATATCGCCGGATTGACAGTACTGGATTACCGCGGCGGCAAGAGCACCCTGTGTGCCGGCTGCGGCCACAACGCCATTTCTGAGCGCATCATCGATGCGGCTTATGAGATGGGTGTCCAGCCGGAAAACCTGGTGAAGCTCAGCGGTATCGGCTGCTCTTCCAAGAGCCCGGCTTATTTCGTGAGCCGCGCCCACGGCTTCAACGCCGTTCACGGACGCATGCCTTCGGTAGCAACCGGCGTTGCCCTGGCCAACCACAAAGTGATGCTGCTTGGCGTCTCCGGCGACGGTGACACGGCTTCGATAGGCATCGGCCAGTTTATTCACCTGATGCGCCGCAACCTGCCGCTGATCTACATCATTGAAGACAACGGCGTGTACGGTCTCACCAAAGGCCAGTTCTCCGCGACCGCAGATCTCGGCTCCAAGCTGAAGACCGGTGTGATCAACGACCTGCCACCGATCGATACCTGCGCTCTCGCGGTGCAGCTTGGCGCGACCTTCGTAGCGCGGTCGTTCTCGGGCGACAAGAAGCAGCTTCTCACGCTGTTGAAGGCAGCCATCGCCCACAAAGGCACCGTGATGATCGACGTGATCTCGCCTTGCGTCACCTTCAACGATCATGAAGGCTCAACAAAATCGTACAAATACCTGAAAGATCACGATGAGCCGGTGCAGGAAGTGGGTTTCGTGCCCAGTTTTGAGAACATCGAGCTGGATTACGATCCCGGCACCACGGCCAGCGTCACCATGCATGATGGCTCTGCACTGCGGTTGCGCAAGCTGGATCGCGATTACGACGCCACTGACAAAGTGAATGCGCTCAAGACGATGGCGGAATCGCACGATCATGGCGAGGTACTTACCGGCGTGCTCTATGTGAATACCAAGGCATCCAGCTTCATCGACCTGCTCAACGTGGTTGACCAGCCGCTCGGGCAGCTGCCTGCGAGCCTGGTCAGGCCACCCAAGTCAGTGCTCGACGAAGTCATGGCGGAACTACAATAACCCTCCGTCTCCTGAAGAGAATCCCCGGCTGCACGCCGGGGATTTTCTTTCCGGCCCTTTGCCCGCCGCGCAACCATGCCCTAATACATCCTTGACCCCACAGAAGATCGTCTATCTCTGAAGGGGGAAGCATGAAGCAACCAACCGATCATGAGCAGCAGAAGGACGATAAAAGGGAAGACAAGAGGGAAGAGAACCGCCAGAATCCGTCACAGGGCATCGATCCTGCGGCACGCGAGCCGAAGATGGAAGCCGATCTGAACGACCAGGATCCGGGCGAGCGGCAGAAGGAAAACCAGAACCAGGAAAAAGACGATCCTCTGGCCGCCTGAAAAATTCCGCAATTCCGTGAAACTTCTGCGCCTGCTTTGGGTCTAATCCGGCATAGGGCGTTTGAGTGTACCTACTCCGAGCGCTGGGAAAGGTTAGGGGAGTCCAGAGCAACTCTCCTTCACTGCTTAAAGGGAAGCGATGCAAAGACGGCCGCGCCACAGCGGCCGCCTTTGTTTCGGGCCTGGATCTTCTTGAAATCGAAAGCCATGGAGCCTGTGATTGGGGCTGAGCAGCCTTTCCGCTAAAATTTCTGCATGTCGAACCCTGGGCACCTGTACCGGCCCTACGAGAAACTGGTCAACATCATCATTGGCGAGAAGCAGTTTCAGGTACCTGAAGGCAACATGCTGCTGCGCGCCATGCAGTTCCTTTCGCCGGAGGATGTTTCCTACGGTCGCTTCTGCTGGAATGAAGAATGCCAGTACTGCCGGGTTTCCTGGGATCTGGGGCCGGGCACGCCACTGCGTACGGCTCTCTCCTGCAAATTGATGGTTCAGGAAGGAATGCGTGTGACCGAGGCCGTGCAGGAGATCAGGTACTGTTTGCGGAAGCTGGAAGCGAACCTGAAAATAAAGGCCTGAATTACTGCGGTTGCTTG
>JBAIYI010000580.1:0-1771 GCA_037915955.1 Terriglobales bacterium | reverse complement strand
TCGACGGCGAGCTCGAACTGCTTCCCGGGCTCCGGCTCGTCCCGGCGCCGGGCCATACATCCGGCATGCAGGTGGTCGTCGTTGAGACTGGCGGGCGTCCAGTCGTCATCGGCGGCGACGTGGCGGTTTGGTTCGGCGAGCTCGACGAGCCGCACACCGAAGGCCAGTTGCGGGTGCGCGCGCTCGACCCCGAGCTGGTCTGGCTCACGCACACGGACGAGCCGTGGCGACCTCGTCATGAGGCTTAATGCTTTTTAGCCAGGGCAGCGGTGGCATCGCGGCGCGGAAGTTCCATTGAATAACCACTTCGCTTGCGGGGCGGTTATTAAATTTTCTACCTTCATGACAAAATAAAATTGATAGCAGAATTTGCCGCCAAAGAAAACTTGAAATCGTCCTTTCCGCTCCGGTTCAAGGCGAGGCGGGCGGAAGGGGGGCATGGATATTCGTGTCGAATGTGTAACCCCTGATGGTCTCTCTGGCAAGAAAAGAGTTGGGGTTCGTGGTATTTTTCATTTGATTGGCATTCTTGGGGAGAGTCTGTTTGTGAGTAAATTGCGAAAGGCAGAAAGCACCCAACACAGCGTCCTAAGAACGTGGTCGGCGAATTGATCATAATCGGCGCTGGCGAACCACGTTCTTCGGTGAGGGAATGGCGTGTGCGCCAGGGTAGATTGCATCCGACCGCCTAGCTGCGCTTCGGCGAGCGGATGAACCCAACCGTTAGGCAGTCTGTACCGTTTCGGGAGGATGATTGATGTCTGTGATCCTAAGACCTATGACTCCTGAAGAATTTGTCCCTTATGAGGACGCCGACGCTCATCACTATGCCGAAAACATGGTCAGAGCCGGCTTTTGGTCATCCGACGGGGCATTCAACAAAGCAAAGAACATCCACGCGAACCTTCTTCCTGATGGTGTCCATACGAATGATCATCTATTCTTCGTGATCGAAGATACTCAAACGAGAGATCCGATTGGCGTGATCTGGCTTTTCATTGACCAGGGAACCCAGCCTCCCTCGGGGTTTATCTATGATCTCCTATTGCACGCACAATTTCGTGGTCAAGGAATGGGAAAACAAGCCATGCTTGCTCTAGAGCAGAAAGCGAAGGAGTTAGGTTTGGCAAGTCTCGCACTGAATGTTTTTGAAGACAATCTGGTAGCCAAATCGCTTTATACTTCTCTCGGTTATGCGATTCAAAGTTTCAACATGCGCAAGCTGTTATTGACAGAGGAAGAAAAGGCTGCCTAACACGGCGTACCATCGAACGCCGATCCTGCCGGAGTTGGGCATCCGTTTTGACCATTGGCATTCTTGTTGGCTGGCGCCAAACCGTTGGATGGACTTCGACACAAAAGAAGGGGTTCGACTGGCCCCTTCTCCATTTACTTCTCGTTCTGTGCGGACACTCGCGCTTGCATCGCCTGCCCGTCCTCATAGGCAATCGCGCCGATCAGCACCAGCACCACCGGCTGCAAGGCCACGATCACCGTCTTGATGTCTTCGACGGCGCCAGCAGCCAGGTACTTCGCCGAGAAATACAGCACCAGGGATACCGTCGTGTCCAACAGCATGACCAGAAACTTCCGCGACTTCAAAAACGCTTGAAATAGGTGCAGGTATCTTCTCGAACGCCAACTCGGTTGCTACCGCGCACTACTGGCTCGGCAACTACCGGCTCAGGCGGAGTGAAAGGCTTGCGGCATTGCGTATACAACTGCGCTGGGCCGCCGGTGCTCATGGCCATATACGTTGCGCTGGCGCAAG
>JBAIYI010000650.1:0-1811 GCA_037915955.1 Terriglobales bacterium | reverse complement strand
GTTCGCCGCTATCAGCTCGCTATCCCGAAGACAGCCACGGTGCGCCTGTTCCTGGACACACCACTCGTTGTCCAGGATGCCGCTGGCACGGCCCTCGCTGTCCGCCGGCAGAGCGCCACGCTCGCAGCCGGAGGAAAAACTGAGGTGTTGACCACTCTCAGGATACCTTAGACCTCATCCGGACCTCTAGCAGCCCGTGGTGCAACCCCCAGTTTTTCAGACGATGATGCCGACCGAGGAAATCGTCTCCGCGAGCCAGATTTAGGCGGGGAGTGCGCCGTTGGTTGTTTTCCTGCGACATCTCAAGCTGTAATAAGGCAATTTGCAACCAGATAAACGCCGCAAGAGACGCCCGGCCCAGGTTTTTCAGCTCCCGCGGCGTCCCTGCTCCCAAGATCTGACGGAAGATCAGACTCAGATTGAATGCGCAGACGTGGATCAGCTGCCGCTTCAGAATATTCTCTCGCCCGCGTAGATGCGTTCGTCTCATTCCGCCGGTTTCGTAGCAGTGGGCAAAGGAGCGCTCGATCAGCTCCCCGCGTCCCTTCAACAGGCGCTTGCCGTGCCTGCCCTGCACTCGCCGCCGGTTCCCATACACCGCATGCCGTTCCTCGGCCTTGCCTTCCCAGTGACGCCGACCGCGGTTGGGTTCCGCAATGTAGGTCCGTACTTCCGCCGCCCCGAGCAGTATCACGGTTGGCCCGCTGTGATATCCCTTGTCCGCAACGATCTCTTTGATTCCATTGACGTGAACCTGCGGTTTCTCTGCCGGCGCCTTTTCCGCTTCTCGCTCGATCAATGCGGCGACTGTCTCACCAGCTTCCGTCAGCGTTTCGTGCACCGTCGTGGTGTCGCCTTGATCGGCGGCCTGTAGCGTCACCGCGATCACCGCTCCCGTTTCCATATCCACCGCATGCTCGGCCTTGTGGGCCATGTGCGTGGAGCCGTCCTTCATCTTGGTGATGCGGGCATCCGGGTCGGTCGCACTCTGCCACTCCTGATTCGATCCTTTCTTCTTGCGCTTCCGATCCATCCGCGCCAGATCTTCCCGCGTGGGCGTCGCGATTCCACTTTTGTGCGCCAACTCCTTGAGGAAGGCTTCGTATGCCTGTCCGTTGTCCCGCCGCACAATGGACCGCATGGCGGCGTTCGCCTCCAGCGTCGTCGCATCCACCCCCACCATCTTGCCTTTGAGAAGGCCACGGTCGGCCAATAGACCCAATACCCAACCGAACACCTTCCGATGTGTCTCCAGGTCTATCAACCGTCGGGTGCGCGAGATGGTGGAATGGTCCGGCGTGCTCTCATCCAACCCGATCTGGAGAAACTGTCGCAGCGCCAATGAGTCGGCCACCCGCCACGCGATGCCTCGTTCCGAATCGATCCCCTCGAAGTAGCCGATCAGCAGCGAACGGAAGTACATGCCCGGCGTCAGCGACGGGCGGCCGTTCTTTTCCGCATAGAACTGGACACATTCGCCCTCAGCGAACTCATCGAACTTCTCTTGATCGAACAACTGGTTCAGGCGCTGGTAGAAGGGGTGGCCGGGAGCCGTGGCGAGTTCGTCATGCGTGATCCAGAACCCCTCTTGCCGCCGCCGTCCCTCCCGAGTGCCCATAGCCATAAAAACATCGTAAGGTGAACTTGTTTTGGAAGCCAGCAAATTCGTGCCGCACGGTCGACTTTAACCACGCGCTGCTAGGGAGAACTCTATGCCTAGAGCACTATTTGTTCGCGGTGGCTGCTGATCGCGCTCGCCGCTGCCTCGTCAAACACCTTCGCAATGGCACAGAACGAAATCGTTAGCATCG
>JBAIYI010000122.1:0-2679 GCA_037915955.1 Terriglobales bacterium | reverse complement strand
GTTGGATTTCACCGCCGAAATCGCTCCCTTTGACAAAGCGCTCATTTACTTCTGGGACGAAGGCGACGATCAGATGCGACTCAGGATTGCTCGTGGATTGGGTAAGACTCCGGGTAGTTCGGAAATGGCGATGTCCACCAACGTTCTAAATCTCTGGGCGCTGCAGTATGGCCGGCCACTCCTGTTGGTGCCGGGCGATCATGTGCAGGCAGATGCCCTGCTAAAAGCCTTCGATGCCCTCAGCGCTTTGACTATTCCCTTCTTTATCAACAACCGCGTGATGGGCTCGCTTCAACTCTTTTCCAGCCGAAAGAATGCCTTTTCCCGGGAAGACGCACAACTGCTCTGGATCCTGGCGCTCGTATCGGAGAACCTGCTCACCAGAGACTATGCCAATGAAGGGCTGCTGCGGTTCGCGTTCACTGATTATCTTACCGGGC
Organism: Terriglobales bacterium; assembly: GCA_037915955.1. GTDB lineage: Bacteria > Acidobacteriota > Terriglobia > Terriglobales > Acidobacteriaceae > Angelobacter. Next base: position 2,239 of record JBAIYI010000122.1, on the reverse strand, counting down.
TGCGTTCACGTGGCTATTTTGAGCAGCAACTCGATCTGGAATTCAAGCGCGCGGAACGGCGCCGCCAGAAGTTTTCACTCTTGATGATCGATATCGATCATTTCAAGCGGCTGAATGACACCTTTGGCCACCACGTAGGCGATCAAATGCTGCGCGACGTCTCGTCAATCCTCGTGAAAGACATGCGGGAAGTTGACACCGTGGCGCGCTACGGAGGCGAGGAGTTCGTCATCATCCTGCCGGAAACCACCGAAAGCGGCGCTTTGTATGTCGCCGAGCGCCTGCGACGGGCTGTGGAACAGGCAAAATTTTTTGCCGGCTCACCCCACTCTGTCCAGCATCTTACAATCAGCATTGGTCTGGCTGTGTACGACGCAGACGCGCAGTTCAAACGTGACCTTATTGAATTTGCCGACGCGGCTTTGTATTCCGCCAAGCATGAAGGTCGCAACCGCGTCATCGCCTATTCTGAACTGGCGAGACGCGAGAAAAGGGAAGTTTCTTAAACACGACCCATGATGACCCGTGAGATCTGCACAGCTCCATCCCGGGCTGCGCTCTCTGAAGGAACTTCGGGCCGCGAACCCGCCAGGAAAGTCTGGCGCGTGATTCACGCCTGCGAGTACGCGCGCGACGTGCTGCCCGTGATTGAAACCCAGATCACAGCGGGCATGAGGCCGTTCATCGTTACTCCACAAGGGGCGGGCTCGGCCGAACTCTACCTTTCCGGCCAACAACAGGAAAAGCCGCGGCCGCTTTCCCTGCTCCGCGAGTGGCAGGACGTGCGCAACTGGCGTAAATCCATCCTGGATTGCAATCCTGAGTTCTCGTCTGACGTGGTTCACGCGCATTCCTTTGCGGCAGGAATGGCAGCGGTGCGCAACTGCAGCTGCGTGGTTTATGACGTGACTGCCTACATTGAGGAACTGGCGATCGCCACCGGACAATGCGAGCCGGGGAGCTGGATGGCGCGATCATTCCGTGTAGCAGAACAATTTATTCTGGCGCGAGCAGGAGCAATTGTGGTCCACTGCCGCAACATGGCAGAGGCGGCGCAGGAACGTGGCGCTCCCAAAGAAAGCATTTTTGTGATCCCCGAGCCGCTCCCGCTCGAGAATGACGAGACTGCCGCTTTCGAAAGCGCATTCGTAGTGGGGGATGAGAGGCCGATAGGGGCGGTGGCGTTCTTTATGCCTGATCCTGAGTTTCAGGCTGACGGCGCCCTGACTGATGCTACCGCCCTGGTGTTGCAGTCTTTCGCGACGGCAGCGGCTCAGTCGCCGGATACCGTGCTGCTTACGATCGCCGAAGGCGGCAGACGTGAACCCATGGAAGCGGCCGCGCGGCAACTTTCGATTGAAAATCGAATTCGGTTCCTGGCTTCCTTTGCGGAAGCATGGCCCGTCTCCGATGCAGTGATCGTTACAAAACCTTCCTTTAGGAATGATGTGGAACGCCGCCGTCCCAGCACTACCTCCATGGAAGCAATGTTGCGGGGCAGAGCCGTGATCGCCGCAGATACACCACAGGCACGCGACGTGTCCCCAGAAGGCCGCGGCTGCCTGTGGTATCAGCCGAATAATGCTGCCGATCTTGCTGCACGAATGGCTTTCGTCGCCCAAAATCCAAGCTTCCTCTCCGCTCTCGGCGAATCCGGCCGCAAGTTCCTGCAAGAGACGCGCAGCCCTGCCGTGCTGGGGCGGCAATACGAAGAGGCGTACCGTCACGCTGCCAGTCGCAGGCGTCCTGGTCTCCCCGGTCCCAACGCAATGCAGCAGCTGCTCCCTTCTATGCAGCAGGGATGAAACTGTCCCCGCTGAGCTGGAACGGCTGGTGAACTCAGCGATAATGCGCGCGGTTTCTGAACTCTTTCACGAGCAGCTCAAGGAAGTTTTCATTGTCTGGTGGACGCTGCTCCAGCGGAATTTCCAGGCGCAACGCCAGCATCTGGGCGATCCGGGCTGCGTTCTGCTGCCGGATCGCGGCTGGGATATCCAGCCTCCGGGCCAGAAATGCTTCAATCAGTTCGGCTTCTTCCAGCGTTAGTTTCGCTGCTGCCGGATAAGCAAACTCGGCCGTAGCCGCCGTGTTGAAGAAAATTGCTGATTCGCGGTCAGAGGTCTCATGCACCACGATGGTGCCGGCCACGAAGTCTCCCAGTCGCCGATGTTTCCTGTTCAACATCATGGTGACCACTCCCACCCCATAAACACCGGGAAGATAATCAACAATTCGCACC
>JBAIYI010000426.1:0-2522 GCA_037915955.1 Terriglobales bacterium | reverse complement strand
CATGTGCTCGAAAAGACCGAAAGCGGCATTTCTGAGCAGGAAATCCGTGACCGCTTCTCCCAGCAGGGTTTCCTGGTGTACTCGGTCAAGGGCCGGCAAGGCCTTATGGCGTTGCGTTCCAGTGGGCGCAGGAAGAAAATCAAGAGCGAAGAATTTATCATCTTCAACCAGCAGTTTTTGACCCTGATCAAAGCCGGTCTTCCCATTCTCAAGTCCCTGAACCTGCTGGCCAAGAGGCAGAAAAATGCCCATTTCAAGGCTCTTCTTGAAAACGTGCAGGATCGGGTAAAAAGCGGTGAGCTGCTGTCGGATGCATTCGCTGCCCAGGGGAGCTTTTCCAAGATTTACACCACCACACTCTTAGCGGGTGAGCGAAGCGGCAACCTGGAAGAAGTCCTGGGGCGTTATATCTCCTTTCAACGCGTATCGCTGACCTTCCGCAAGAAGCTGCTGAGTTCGCTGTGGTATCCGGCCCTGCTCACCTGTGCACTGATCGTGATGCTCACCTTCCTGATGAGCTACGTGGTTCCGCAGTTCGCCAGCTTGTACTCCTCGTTGAACGCCAAGCTGCCTCCCACGACGATTTTCATGCTTGGAATCGGCAGTGCCATACAGAACCACTACCTTTTGATCCTGCTCTCACTGATTGCGATTGTTGTTGCAATCGTGACGTATGTGAGGTCGGCGCAAGGCGCGCGCACCCTGGACGCACTCCGTTATCGTCTGCCGTTGTTCGGTAAAATCTGGATGAAATACCAGGTGGCGATGTTCAGCCGCACGCTGTCGACGCTGCTCTCCGGCGGCCTTCCCCTGGTGCCCTCATTGGAAACCGCCAGCCAGTCCATCAACAGTTTCAAGATTTCTGAAAACGTGAACCAGGCCTCGAAGCGCGTTCGCGAAGGTCAGGCGCTTGCGCACAGCCTGGAACAGACCCAGTTCTTTCCCGAACTGGCCATCGAGATGGTGGAGGTGGGTGAATCTACCGGCGCATTACCCACCATGCTCAACTCCGTCGCCGAATTTTTTGAAGAGGACGTACAGAATTCCCTTGCCGCCGCCCTGCAGTTGATCGAACCGGTCATCCTGATCTTCATGGGCCTGACGGTGGCGTTCGTACTCATATCGCTTTACCTGCCCATCTTTTCGCTGGGCGCACAGATGCAACAGTAGGTCTTATGGAACAGAGAAATACAGCAGTAACAGTGGAAAACGGCGTAGCGCAGCTTGCGTCCACGGCCAGCCCCGAACAGCGCGCCCGCGAACTGGCGACCCGCTATCGCTGCGAATTTGTTGATATGCGCGACTACCACCTGGACGCAGAGCTCTTCAAGAGCGTGCCCGTGGACCTGATGTTCCGCTACAACTTTGTGCCTTTGGAAGAGCATGAAGGGACCCTGTGGATCGCCATCGCGGATCCCAGCAAGCTGATGATGATCGATGAGATCGGCCTGCTGCTCAACCGGCGCGTCAAGACCAAGGTGGCCACGCTCGCCCAGATCAATGACATTCTGAAGAAGACTGAGCAGTCCCAGCGCGTGCTTGAGGAAGCTAGCGAAGGCTTCGTGCTGGACGTGGTCCGCGAAGAAGAGAGTTCCGACGAAAACATCTCCATCGACCGCATCACCTCGTCCGCGGAGGCCGATGTAAGCCCGATCATCCGGCTGGTGGACACCACGATTTTCACCGCGCTGCAGAAGCGCGCCAGTGATATCCACGTGGAAACCGAGAGCGACTCCGTCGTAGTCAAGTACCGCATTGACGGCGTGCTGCAACAGGCCATGCAGCCCATGGCCAAAGAACACCATTCCACCATCATCACGCGTATCAAGGTAATGAGCGAACTGGACATCGCCGAGCGTCGCGTGCCGCAGGACGGCCGCTTCCGGGTGAAGTACAACGGCCGCCTCATCGACTTCCGCGTCTCCATCATGCCGACCATTCACGGCGAGAATGCCGTGCTCCGCGTGCTGGACAAGGAGTCGATGAGTGAGAAGTTCCGCAACCTGGTGCTGGATGTGGTGGGTTTCGCGGAAGACGATTTGCGCAAATTCCGCCGCTACATCGCTGAGCCCTACGGCATGGTGCTGGTGACCGGACCGACCGGTTCAGGCAAAACCACCACCCTGTACGCCGCGCTGAACGAGATCAAGACCGACGAAGACAAAATCATCACGATTGAAGATCCGGTGGAATACCAGATCCACGGCATCACGCAGATTCCGGTCAATGAGAAAAAAGGCCTGACGTTTGCCCGCGGATTGCGCTCCATCCTGCGTCATGACCCGGACAAGATCATGGTGGGCGAAATCCGCGACCAGGAAACGGCGCAGATCGCCATCAACTCAGCTCTCACCGGCCACCTGGTTTTCACCACGGTCCACGCCAACAACGTGGTGGACGTGATCGGGCGATTCCTGAACATGGGAGTTGAGCCGTACAATTTTGTGTCGGCGCTGAACTGCATCCTGGCACAGCGCCTGGTGCGCGTGGTGTGCGAGTTCTGCAAGAAGAAGGTTCGGTAC
>JBAIYI010000688.1:0-2344 GCA_037915955.1 Terriglobales bacterium | reverse complement strand
GCGGGAGTTTCTGTTTGAGAACACCGGCGTGCCGGTGCGCTACTACGCGGAACCCGACGGAGGCGAAGGCACGCAGGGTGTACCGCACTATCGCGAGATCATGATCCAGGGCGAGCGCTGCTACCAGAAGTTCCGCAGCCCGGAGGCGATCAAGATCGTGGTCACGGGCGGCACCGCGGGCAAGTTTTCCGCGGTCATCGGAAGTTGGGTCACCGGCCCGGCAGGCAGCCAGATGGTCACATATCCGATTCCGCCCGCAACAACATCAGGCAAGAAGAGAGGTTGAAATGCCACTGACACTCGTCCATCCCGGAAATGAAAGCAAGCCGCAGGCTGCTGCGCCGCCGGCAAGGCTGGCGTCGCTCAAGGGAAAGAAGATTGGTCTGCTCGATATCAGCAAGCCGGGCGGCAGCTTCTTTCTTGACCGGCTGGAGCAACTGCTGCGCGAGAAGTATGAAGCCGCTGACGTTATTCGCCTGAAGAAGCCCACTTATACCAAGAACGCGCCGCAGGCGATCATCGACCAGCTGCGAACGGTGGACGCAGTGGTGGAAGGGCTGGCCGATTGAGGGTCGTGCACCACGTGCAGTTTGCACGACACGATCAAGCTGGAGAATCTAGGCATTCCCGCAGTGCCCGTCGCCACCACGGAGTTCACTGCGCCTGCGCGCATACAGGCCGGAACGCTCGGCCGTCCTGATTTTGACGCGGTTTACGTGCCTCATCCCATACAGGACCAGACACCGCAACAGATCGCGGCCCGCGCCGATGCCGTGGCAGCGCAGATTGTGCGGCGGTTGACGGCTTAAATCTCCAACAGGCTTCCGTGCTGCATAATGTATTAGTACTAACCACCACGAGAGAAGCCGCTGACATCCGGAAACACAAGGTCCCTCAGCCCTACTCGCCAGCTGAAGAACGCGCTGGCTCGCTGACGGTCTTCGGGATGACGTCGCCACGAACGAGATGAAGACTTTTACATTGCAAGAAGCACAAACTCTCCTGCCGGTCTTGAAAGCGCTGCTCAAGCGCGCCATGGATGCCAAGGAACTGATTGAAGTAGTTGATAAAGAGTTCCAGGACCTCAACCACCGCATCTTTCTCTTCGGCGGGCTGTTCATTGACGTTCCGGCCAAGGCCCGCCGCCGCGCCGAGCGCGACAAGGCCGTGCAGGACATCAAGGACACCATGGGCGAGATCGATTCCATCGGCGTACAGGTGAAGGACCTCGACATTGGCCTGCTCGACTTTCCCTGCCAGGTGGACGACGAAATCATTCTGCTCTGCTGGAAGTACGGCGAGGAGAAGATCGAGTTCTGGCACGGCATGGAAGAAGGCTTTGCCGGACGGAAGCCAATCGACGAGCGGATCGCGCGCGCCAGAAAGCGTGACCAAGCGAATTAGAAATGCGGGAGATCCCCGCAATCGCGCGTAATCGCCGTGATCCTGGCACAAATCTTTGAAACATAGAGGAACGGAGGACGCCGAGGCGTCTGAAGGTGTTTCAAGTCTCCAAGCCGCCTCGCTGAACCTCGAAATCAAGGAGGTCTGAAGGCAAGGCGCAGAAAAGCTTACCGCTGATTGACACTGATCCCAGTGGTCTGCAGATTTCCTTGAACGTGAAATATCCGTCTCAGCCCATCGTCATGTTAATGAGGAGTTGCGTGAGGCACCGGTCTCGCGCTTAAACCATGATCGTCCTGGGATTGAACCATTACCCGCCTGTACCGCCGCTGGAGACTGACATCACCGAGTTCGCAGAAGCGGCTTTGCCAGATAGTTCTCATCCCATTCTTGAGCACGCTGGTGGCGAAGTATTCGGTGTGTGTGTGGAGGGGCTGTTCGACGGCGAAGTTTTTCTGATCGCGCTTGCGATTCTCTTGATAGTCGGAATCTCTTTTATGCTATACGCGGTTTTCAAGGGCTCTGGCGAACGAGCGGTCGGATATTGGCCAACGCCGCCAGATGAGCGAAGATAGAGATCTGATCAGCGTTCATCTGCATTAATCTGCGGCGATATTCGTTAGCGGCCGAGCTCCAACTGCTCTCTCTGCAAGCCCTTCAGCTTGCCCAGCAGCATCAGCAGGTAGATCACATAAATCGACCAGCAGGCCACATAGGCGGTGACCAGATATGTATTGGGCGCCCAGCCACTGCGCGGCACGGCCTGGAGGAACATGGCGGGTAGCAGGCCGGCCATAACGCCGCGGGCGGCGCGCTGGATATGGAGAGTCGCCAGCTTCTGGGTGATGCGCTCAAGGTCGTAGCGGAACCAGGCAATCAGCAGTCCGAAGATCAGGAAGGCGAACATGTTGAAGAACAAAATGTTTTGCATGCGCGGATC
>JBAIYI010000889.1:0-2806 GCA_037915955.1 Terriglobales bacterium | reverse complement strand
GCACGTTTCGCCGTGAGTCGCTCAAAACCCGCAGCACCGGCTGCGAACAGCATGGGATAGACCGGCGCCACATAGTAGTTCTTCCCTTTCAAAGCGATGAAGAGTCCCAGGGTAACCACATAAGTCCAGCCCACCACCCGATAGCGCCGGCCATCGCGGCCAAAGAATAGCCATGCCAGACCGCCCATCCAGAGCGGAAAGAGAACGGGATTCATGATCTGCGCCTGGTCGGCGATGAAGGCACCCGGTCCACGAATGACATCGCGGTTACTCATCCGGATGTTGTGCATGAGCTCAAGAAACGGAAAATGATTGCGGATTTCCCAGATGAGGTTGGGCAGCGCGATCACTGCGCACGCAAGCACGCCGAGCCAGAGAGATCGGCTTTTCAGAAAGCGCCGCTCGGGTGTAAGGATCACTCCCACCACAATCCCCGCCAGCAGAAACGCAATGGAATATTTGGTTTCAAACGCCAGCCCGGCAATCACGCCAAACCAAAGCCAGTATTTTTCTTCCCCGGTATTGATGGATCGAAGCACGCACCACATGCAGCCCATCCAGAGCAGCGGCTCAAAAGCATTCATGGTGAGCCAATGCTGCAGAACCAGATAAAGCGGTACCACCAGGATGGCCAGAGCGGAAAGGAACTGCGCGGTGCGCCCGCCACCCATCTCGCGCGTAAGTGCGCCGGTCTGCCAAACCAGCCCCGCTGCCGCAAGCGCGGGAAGGAAGCGCAAACCCAGCAGTGATTCACCGAAGAGATGGCGCGCGATCCATGCGATGAACACTCCGCCGGGCGGCTGGTCCACATAACCCCACGCCATGTGGTGGGAGCAGGCAAGGTAATACATTTCGTCACGAAAGATGCCGTAGCGTCCCGCCGTGAGCAGATGAAGCAGGAGCGTGGCTGCCGCCACGTACCCGACCAACGCAGGCCCGGAGGTGAAGCGATTTTGAGATTGTTCGGATGTGGCGGGCATCACCGAAGAATTCATAGAGGAAATTTCATTCTAACTGCCGCGCTTAAAAGATAGAGCGGTGACGAAGAAATGCCCGGAGCTGGGCCCCGGGCGTTTCAGGTCTATCTTTGCGGCTCAGTCGTGCCTGGGAGTAGGACATCCCTGGCCGTCGGTGACGCCGGCGAGGACGCCATCCGCAGCCGTGATGGAACGGCTGAAGCAAGCGCCAGTTGAATCGCGTGAGAAGTAGCGCTGCGAGCTTGCCTGTCCCTGGCCGCCGGTGATGTTGAAGTTGGCGTCGAACAACAGGGTGTCAGTGGGTGCAACGGTGTTGGTGACGGTGCTGAAGAAGTCCGGGCCTTCGCCACCCTTGATGAGCTGGCTGTTGTTGAAAGTCTGTTTAATTGTGGTCGTCTGGAAGCCACCGGAGCCGTCGGCATTCACAGTAAAGTTGATATCCAAGGTGAGGGGCCACGCAAAGGTCTGGAAGTTGGTCCTTTCCCCGCCGTCCTCGCCACCCCTGGTCGTGGTTAAAGAAGTGATGTTGGTGTTCTGCTGGATGTTCTGGATAAAGACCAGACTGGAAATATTGAAGTCCTGGCTGTTGGAGAAGCGTATGTTCTGCTCCACGGAGGTTCGGACACGTCCATGCGAGGTCTGAACAAACCCTTCAATCTGGAAGAGACGGCTGGAACTGACTGTCACATTCCCCGTGATATTGCCGCTGGAATCGGTCGTAAGGTTCTCCTTCACCTGCGGATTCGGAGCGGCGCCAAGCGTGTTCTTCGTTACCTGGCCGGTGACCTGAGAAGAGCCATGATCCAGGAAGGCTAATAGCGTGGCGGTGGTAGAAAAGCCGCTGTTGGCATTGAAGACATTCACGCTGATTTTGTGCGGCGGCCCGTTGCTGAGCAATCCGGCGAACGGCGTGAGGTCCACCCGATAGGGAACAAAGTTCAGGGTCTGCACGCCGGGAATGGGCCGCCAAAGCAGAGGATCGATGCCACCGGTGTAAATCCAGGGATACACCGGGGCAACGCCTGCCGACTGACCGTCAATGCTGACTTCTGACTCGCGAAAGCCCGTGCCGCCGCAGCTTTGCAGTTCACCGGCGACATCATTGGGAACGCAGGCGTACCAGAACTCATCACCAGCCTGGCTTTGGGCGAGCACATCGATGAAGGCGCGCTCAACATTGGTGGGAAGAGTCACGGTAGTGCTGACAGCGTCCGCGGTGCTATTGAGAAATACCGTACCGCCGGTGTCACTGCTCGAGAGCGGGACAACAACGTCCGCCGTATCCGGAGCGTGTTGATGACGGGCCAGAGGATAGAACTGGAGTTGGGCGGTGCCGAAGAGGATGCTGGTGAAGGTGGAGTTCACCAGGTTGCCGAGGTCCACCCGCCCCGCTTGAGTCTTGCCGAAGAGGGCGCTGTAGTCGGTTAGGTCACGTTCAATGTGCCACGAGCGCGCCACATTGCGCGAAGGCTCCGCGGTGGTCCCGAAGTAAACATTAGCGCCTCCGATCCAAATGTTGGCCGTGCGATCGAATTGGCGGCCCGCCTGAATGGAAAAATCAGCTTCCAGCACGACCTTGGCCCAGGGCCCCGGACAATCCGCCGGTGGAGTGAAGGTAAAAAGTTTAGGCGAGAAATCAGCAAAGGCTATGTTGGCGAATAAAGACACGGTGCACGGCGTGGTGTTGGGTCGCGGGACCGTGGGATCAGCTGTGGCGGTGTTGGCCGAACCAATTTGCAGTCCCGGACTGGGGATGGTTTGGGCGTGAGAGGCGGCGGAATAGAACAAGCTTCCGGCGACCAATAGTACTGCAATGCAGGAACGAGAGA
>JBAIYI010000900.1:0-2890 GCA_037915955.1 Terriglobales bacterium | reverse complement strand
CGAGATCGAATGCGAACGTTCCGTTCGACATCGGAGTAATATTGGCAACGGTTCCGCTGATCGCCTGCTGCTGCAATCTGACTTGTAGCGGCACTATGGCTTGCGTGGAACTCACCCCGCTTTCAGTTATCAATTCCACGCGCTGGCCGGCTTTCAGGTGCGCGGAATCGAATAGCAGCGTTGGATCGGCTGTGAGTGCGATTCCGCAATTGCCAAAATCGACCACATAGGACGATGCCGGAAGGGCGGAGATATCCATCAGGAAATCCTGGCCGACCTGGGCGATGGAGATTCCCGCGCCATTTCCATCCTGTGCCGCCATTGCAATCAGTGAGGGATCATTGAAGCTGCCGACCTGCCAGACTGTGCCCTCGAGCTGCGAAGCGTTCTGGTCGCCGAGCATCTCCACTTCATTCGCAAACAGCGCACCGTTGGAACGCGTGAGGCCTTCCACCTTCACAAGATGATTGAGCAAATCGGCTAAAGCTACTCCGCGTGGCAGTTCGGTTGTGCCGTCCACGGTGAAAGGAAGTTGCGCACCACTTTGACCGGCCTGTAGAACGAATCCGGTAGCTGAGACCGCTACAACTTTGCCGGTTTCACCTTCGATCTCGCCGTCATCATCCTGCTGACTGCTCGCGGGGCCTACTGCGTGCGTGCTGAAGGTGACGGAAGCCGGCTTGAAGTTTGTGCCGACAATGCTTCCTCCGCCATCCATGATCAACGCGCTTGCCGTGTCAACGTCCAGGTTCAGAACGAGCGGATCGGCTCCGATCACCAGCGGCGGATCGAAAGTCACGTGAAGCGTTTGATCGCTCCCCGTGAACCGATCGATCAGAGTGACCGGGTCGGGCATGAACAGCAGCTTGGCGTAAGTGACAGAAGGCGATTGAATGCGAATGTCGGCAGACGAATAACTGCCGGACTGGAGTGCGCTCAAGACCAGCGGTTGCAGCTTGGCTGCAGTATGGCTAAGTTCAACGCGATTGGAGTTGAGCGTAATCACGGATGGGGCACCGCCGTTTGCCGGAGTGAATGTGATCGGACTGCCGAGAGTGACTTCGAAAGAAAAGACTTTATCAGCCGGAGCATCGCCGATGCGAAGCTGGGCTGCGGTCGTTGCCGTGCTCGGTTGTTGAGGTTGGGAGGGAGCAGGCTGGAGTGTTCCGGCGCCGCATCCACTCAGAGCCCCCAGGCTGGCGAGCAGGAGAGTGTGTGCAAAGCTTTGCAGCTTTCGTGGTAACTGAAGTTTCCTCATCCTGCCACCTCAACCGTGAGAACCCTCGCAAGTGCCTGTAATTTCGTTACATCCGCCGGATTGGCCGTTCCGGGTCAGGCGGCGCACGTGCGTTCTGTGATGTGAATGCGCAATTCGTTACCCAAAAGGCGGCGGAGCAAAGTAAGCAGGGATGCGCAATTTGACCGCGTGGCAACCCACAGGAGATAATTAGAGTCGAACGAACGTTCGGTAAGCTCATGCCCATTCCCCCCGCTGAAACCCGGACCGCTGCTTCTGCGCCTGCCGCGCGGGGACGTCAGGCTACCGCGGAACCGGAATCGCGATACGACCGCCAGTTGGCGCGCGTCCTGGAGCACGCCGCAAAAATTTTCTGCGATAAGGGCTATGAGGGTGCTTCCATGCGCGACCTCTCCCGCGCCTGCGGCATGTCCTTGGCGGGCCTCTATCACTATTTCGAATCAAAAGAAGAACTGCTCTACCGGATTCAGAAGCACGCCTTCGAGACCATCATCGAAAACGCGAAAGCACGGCTTGCTTCGGTCAGCGATCCCGAAGAGCGCGTGCGCGTCTTCATTGAAAACCATCTGGAATACTTCCTGGCCAATAAAGAGGCCATGAAGGTACTCACGCACGAAGATGAAACCCTGAAGAATGGCCGCGGGGCGGAGATTCGGGCCATCAAGCGCGAGTACTATCGCATCTGTTTTGACCTGCTGGAAGACCTGAAGCGCAAGCAGGGACTACAATTTCCTGTTCGTTTGGCCGTGCTGAGCCTGTTTGGCATGGTGAACTGGATTTACACCTGGCACAACCCGCGCGTGGACGCCGATGCCGGCGCGCTGGGGAATGAAATGAGCGAGATTTTCCTGCACGGACTGGTGCAGAACGAGAACGGCCGCAAGAAAGTTTCGAAATCAAAACCCTGAGATATCTCAAACCGATCAAGCCGGACTAATTTAAGGAGCGAATGCAACATGGCCACAACCACAGCAACTGAAACCAAAACCCTGGTGAATTACCGTGTTGAAGACGGCGTGGCCGTCATCGAGCTGTTTGATCCGCCTGCCAACACGTACACCTACGAAATGAATCGCCAGCTGGACGACTGCATCCTGAAGGCGCGCATGGACAACAATGTCTATGTGATCGTGCTGACCGGCAATGGCGACAAGTTCTTCTCCGCGGGCGCCAATATCAAGATGCTCTCCAGCGTGGACCCTACGTTTAAGTACTACTTCTGCCTGCATGCCAATGAGACGCTCCTGCGGCTGGAACACACGCCAAAGCTGGTGATCGCGGCGATCAACGGCCACTGCGTGGGCGGAGGACTGGAAATCGCCATGGCATGCGACCTGCGCATCGCGCGCCGCGACGCCGGCAAGATCGGTCTTCCGGAAATCAACCTGGGCGTGCTGCCCGGAACCGGCGGAACGCAGCGCCTAAGCCGCCTCGTCGGCAAGAGCAAAGCCATTGAGCTAATGGTCACCGGTAATACCTTCACCTTTGAAGAAGCGAAGGAACTTGGGGTCATCAATGATATTTACGAGCGCGAGAACTTCATGGAAAACATCATGGAGTATGCGCGCCAGTTCACTCCGCCCAACAAGGCCGCCAAGGCTGTTGGCAACATCAAGCGCTCAGTGCAGACCG
>JBAIYI010000170.1:0-2355 GCA_037915955.1 Terriglobales bacterium | reverse complement strand
AGTCGTTCGTCAGCAAGTACGAGTCGGGAGAGCGGCGCCTGGATCTGCTCGAACTGCAGCAGTTGTGCGCCGCACTCAACCTTTCTCTTACCGAATTTGTCATGCGATTCGAAGGGATACAGGCGCGGAAGGACTGAGAAGCTGTCTCATTAATGAGCTAACCACGTTGAAAGTTCGGGGCTGTTGATTGATTGCCCGTCCGGCTTCTCTCTTGCTGGTTGAAGATAGGTTTTGTTAGCTGTGTAGCACAGGCGCCCCGCCTGTGCCGCAAGAACGGTGGGGCCAAGACTCTATATCGCCATGAACGCCCGCGGAACCGGGGCCCGGAGTCCGCAGGAATATTCCTGGTATTGGCGACATGGAATGAGACAACCTAAGCGGAAGCAGAAGATCAAAGATCCGTGGCTCAGTGGGAGAGTAACCGGCACAGGCGAGGGCGCCTGTACTACAAAGCGTGTTTACCCGATTGAGTCATTTACGAGACAACTTCTGAATACCTTTGCCTCGCGATCCTGGTCCAATCTGGCGTACTTCGCTCCCCAGTTGTCGTTCCTTGAAACGTTCGACTGAACGGATGCGGAATGCGCTTAGCTGCGATTGGAAAAAGCTATTGGTTTTTAGCCTTGAGTTGTGAGAAGCTTCGCAAACCCCCTTGACATGAGAAACCCTGCTTCGCCTCACCGGGGAGGTCTGGTAAAGCAGGGTTTTCGTTTGAGCACGCAACTCGAGCCGCTGACGCCACGGTCCTGGGTCTCGATGTTGGTCTTATGAATGAGGTCCAGTCTCAGGAATCCAGTCTCCCGGTTCTCACTCCGCCTAGCTGCGCCAGGACCGCTTCCAGCTCCAGCGCTGACGCGCGCACTTTTTCGCACGCGTCATTTGCTTCCGGGAGCATGTTGTTCATCTTCAGGAGCTCGACGCTTGCTGTCACCGTGGAGAGCAACTGCCGGACCTGCTGCAGCAGGGCCCATCGGGAATGGATTTGAGAATTGATGGACATGGGTGCACTCTAAAGATCTTTTTATGCTTTGACGGTGATTGCCGTCACTGAGCCTTTGTTCAATTGGTGTTTTGTCGTGCAGGTCGATCACATCCCCGGCAGCGAACCCGCCATTGTCGCGTACCAAAATCAACGGCCCCCGGCGGCGTTCGATACTCCGGGTGAGGGAGCAAGCGCGGCACGGGGGCAATCGGTTGTGATTTGGCCGCTGGGACCAGTCACCTCTACATTTTCAGGAAGCAGGGCACCGAACGCAAACGCCAACTTGCGACGTTCGCGACGTGCTGTTTCTAAGATGCTGGTAAAGCCCGCCTCAATGCGAGAGAGCATCAGCTGTCCCGTATGCCAAGATGCGCCACACCTTGCCGTGCGACTTGTCAATTTTTCACGCGGGCCTTTACTCTCGCTATTTCGCTACTGGATCATCCCCTGTATATCGATTCCCAGCAGGCTGGCCTGGTGCTCGGTGATCTCAACTTGAACGGGCCTCACCGGGTCCTGATCGAGCCATTGTTTGAGTTCACCGATCACCGCTTCTTCCAGCCCAGCGCCGCGGAGCGCGTTGTATAGCTTGGGCCATGGTTCTGGAGGACGAGATTGCAGGCCTCCTGCGTCCTTGTCTTCTTTTGCGGCGCAGGCGTGCGCGGAGTAGAGGGTTATGTCACCGTTTCGTTGGTGGGCAAACAGGTTGAGCCACATGGAAATAACGATGCTTTACAATCAAATTGTGTTGGAAGCCATTCTCTCCGTCCCCCAGGCCCGTGCATGAATCGCAGATACAGTACCGATGAAATCATCCCTCAAAGCGGAATGTACTTTGTCTACCACGAACCTCACCGGCTCATCCGCACCGTCCGGCTGTTTTCCGGCGACCGCTTCCCCCGCTGTTCGCAATGCAGTGATCGCGTCAAGTTTGAACTGCTGCTGGAAATGTCCGATGTCGGCCAGCAGCACATCCATCTCTATGAGCTGGAAGCGCAAAGAGAAGAGGAAGAAGAGGCCCGCTGACGGGAAGAGCAGGCCCCGGTGAAAAGAACGGAAAGAACAACGTTCAATAAATTTTCGAGCTGCCTTGTTTCAAATACACGGCCGGGCCTCTCGGCACAGATCCCGGCTCTGTAGTTCACGCTCTCACGTTGCGGTCGGTCCCTCATCTACACACAGATCCCGGAAAGGACTGGGGGCACGCGCCACGCCGGCTGCCTCAAGAAGCCGGTGATGGATCGCATCGCCCTGAGCGCGAACCGCACCCAATCTGCAACGCTTTCATTAAAAACGCCTTGGTTCGCGATTAGAGACTCTAAGACCTTTCTTTTGGCGTTCGCGGGAAGTCAATGATGGGCGGGGTTGTCAAG
>JBAIYI010000127.1:0-2257 GCA_037915955.1 Terriglobales bacterium | reverse complement strand
TTTGTCATCACCCAGCTGAACCTGGCCCACATCTACCTGTATCGGCTGAACGATGTGCCCTCGGCGCTGGAGGTGTACAAGAACCTCCAGACGATAGAACCCGACAGTCCGTGGGTTTATGACGGATTCGGATGGGCGGCCATAGCCCGTGGCGACTATGAAACTGCCCAGCAGAACTTTCAAAAGGCTGTAGAACTGGCTCCCAAGCAGGTTCTGGAGCGCTACAGGCTTGCGCAGGCGTATCGGATGGGCGGCAAGCACCAGCAGGCCATCGAAGTCCTGCAAAGGCTCCGAAAAGAGTTCCCGACCGAGATTGATTCCCTGTACGACGAAGCCATCAACCGGAAGAAACTGGGGCAACATGCCGAAGCCGTGCGTCTCCTGGAGGAATTTTGCAACCAGACAGAGGCTTCAGCCCGTAGGGCGAAGGTCCCGGTCAGCCGCCTCAG
Source organism: Terriglobales bacterium (assembly GCA_037915955.1). Taxonomy (GTDB): domain Bacteria; phylum Acidobacteriota; class Terriglobia; order Terriglobales; family Acidobacteriaceae; genus Angelobacter. The sequence goes on along the minus strand of JBAIYI010000127.1, from coordinate 1,808 downwards.
CCTTGCGGCGGCTCGGGCGCGTATGGGGAGGACGCAGCAGGCCTCCGCGGATCTCTCCGCGGCCCTCGTTCAGAATCCTCAGCCCAGCGTGGACTCGGCTGGGGTGCTGGCCTTGCTTGGAAGGAAAGACGAGGCGGTCAAGCAACTCGAGGTGGCTTTCAAGGCAGGCTACGACAACTACATCTGGCTGAAGGTGCATCCTGACCTGGATCCGCTGCGTGGATACCAGCCCTTTGAAGATCTGATGAAAGGGAAGATTAAAACCTAGGTTCCACGACAGTTTCGCGTAAGAAGATCAAAACTGCTCTTCTGCGATGGTGTTGTGCTCAGGGGTTTCGTCCCGGGCCAAGGCTGTCCGCAAGAGTTCACCGGCGAACAGCACAACCGTTGCTATGGACCCAACCGCCCCGAGGAAGAAAAGCAGCGTTACCAGAGACCAAACGAGTTTCGACATATCCAAATAGCACCCAGGTGCCATATGATGCCGAGTCCCGCCAATAAAATCAACCGGTGTTTTGGCTAAACCCCTCTGCAAAAAAAACAGAGGGCGCGACTCTTGCCGCGCCCTCTGGTCACATATTCAGAGTCATGCATTCGTTGCCGGAGGAGCCTCCGCCGGAGCGGGCTCCGCGGGTGGCGTAGCGACGGTTTCGACGAGTTCGACCGGTTCGGGAGTCGTGAAGTCCACGACCGCGGCCGGGTGGGTCTCGGCGTACCGTGCGTACCAGGTCACGGAGGCGGCGCGCTGCCATAACCGGGCGAAGATTTGCAGAAGCAGCACGAGTTCCAGAACGACCCAGGTCGTTCCGATCTGATTGCCCGGCAGCCTGGAACGCAGCCACATGCCGACTGCGATGGCGATCCACGCGACCAGGCTGATGCGGAAGTAAATCCACAGCAGCGTCCCCGCGGCCCTGGCGGTGATGACGAAGCTGCGCATCAGGTTATGGAACATGCCGTGCTCGTTCTGTGCCACGGCGCGCACCTGCGCCACGTCGAACCACAGGCGCACCAGCAGAGACAGCACCACGGCGAGTCCCATTGCCGCCCACATGACGTAGTAGCCGATTCTCTCGTTGTTCATCGTGTCCGTCATGGAGTTGCCGATGCCGTAGATGACAGACCACAGGGCGGCGATGACTCCGAAGGGCACGACGGACATCAGAACAAGGCGTACCATGCGCCAGAAATATTCTCCGCTGGCCTGGAAGAATTCGCCTGCGCTGAGCTTCCGGTCCTCGCGATACGCGGCCAGGATGCCGCCGGTCACGAAGAGCATGAAGGCGAAGAAGAACAGCGCGAACCCCGCCGAACCCGTGATGAAGGCGTTCATGGGGATATCGGGACGCGAGACCAGGTCCACGAATGCGATGATGTCGAAGCCCCATGCCAGGCGCTTCGCGTGCATGCTGTTGTCGAGGACCGCGCTCATGGCGGCTCGGGGCGCGATGGTCGCCATGTAGCCGAGGAACATGTTGATGGCGAACACCCACCAGAGTATCCGCTGATGCCGCCATACCAGGCTCCAACCCGTGCTTACGATTCCTTTTTCTCTCATCTCTCTCCTCCTGATCTGATCGTTTCGCAGGTCGTCGCGACCGATCAGGTGAGCCAGGCCAGCATCTGTCCCAGCCATTGCACGGCGATCATCCAGTAGGCCACGATCTTGCGCGTGGCGCTCTTGTCTGGTTCGACGGTGAAGCTGTTGTTGAACATGTCCCGGTCGAGTTGCAACTGGCGCGTGTAGTCAATCTCGGCCGAAACGATCTTGGCCTTTTTGTTCCAGGTGAAGCGGTGCCAGCGGTCCA
>JBAIYI010000866.1:0-4207 GCA_037915955.1 Terriglobales bacterium | reverse complement strand
GTTCCCAGCCACGATGTCACGGCTTCAATAACCAACGCGCTGATACCCCCGATTGCCGGGTTCACTTCCTCGGATTTGTTCTTCTTTACACCGTCTGCGAAGCTGCAATTTCTGACATCGGCGCGCATCTCGCCATGGGCGAGTGTAGGCGGCGGATTGGCGCACATCTCTCTGGGCGCACAAAACCGGAACACGGGAGCGCTGCAGTTTGGCGGCGGTCTGGACTTCAAGACGCCACTACCACATTTGGGGCTGCGAGCTGAGGTCCGCGATTTCTGGTCTGGCGGAGCCATCAAAGGAGGAACCATTCAGCCCTTGATTACTTCGACCACCGTCTCAGACCATCAGCACCACATCTTTGCTGGAGGAGGAGTGGTGTTCAGGTTCTGAAACAAGGCCGGTGTGCAGCAGCATCGGACGTGCCGCCTCTGCTAACATGCTGGTGCTATGTCTGACTGCCTGTTCTGCAAGATCATTGATGGCAAGATCCCGTCAAAAAAGGTTTACGAAGACGACCGCACCTTTGCCTTCCAGGACATTAATCCCCAGGCGCCCACGCACGTGCTGATCATCCCCAAGAAGCACGTGGTGGACATCAAGTCGGCCGCGCCGGAAGACGCCGAGCTGATCGGCTATTGCAACCTGGTGGCGGCCAAGATCGCCAAGGAGCGCGGCCTCGAAGGCGGCTTCCGCACCGTCTATAACGTGGGCCCCGACGCAGGACAGAGCGTGTTTCATCTCCATCTGCACCTGCTCGGCGGAAGGCCAATGACGTGGCCGCCAGGGTAAGCAGTCAGCCATCAGCACTCAGCATTCAGTCCGCATAATTTAATCACGCCCAGAATGAATTCAGGGCCTGCCGCGATCGGAGGCGGGCCGAATGCTGAAGGCTGATTGCTGAGTGCTTCTCTTACGCTGCCCCAATCAACCTTGATGCGGTGGGGAAGCCGCGCTGCCAGATGGCGGTGAGCAGCACGAACTGCGGCAGGACGCGGGCAAAGCCGTCCACTGTGTCTTCAATCTCGCGCCACTGCGCGGGGTCAATCTCTTTCAGCAGAGCGCGATGGTCTTTCACCGGCAGGCCGGTGAGCAGTGCGCGGGCACGACGGTTCAGCTCTTCGCGGGCCTCGATGAAGGCCGGTTCGTCGAGCAGACGTTTGCAATCGAGCCACGCAGAGGCCAGGTATCCGGGATAGGGCGAAAGCACGCGGAAGAGGCTCATTACGTTCTTTGCGCCGGTGGTGCGCTTGATATCGGAATAAATGAGCCAGACGCGCAGCCCGGCTTCCCGTTCATTGGGGATGTTTACATGCACGATCTGCGACATGGCCGAAACCTGGCGGGATTGCGAGACCCGGCCTTTCTGTCCGCCGGAGTAGCCGCGCTGCATCAGCCGTGCGAACAGGCTCATCTGCGCGCTGGCACGGGCAAACAGGCCGATGATGCCTCCTATTACCCGGATATCGGCATTGGAAAACTTGTCAGCCGCAAGCACCTGAGGCTGGTCAGAGAACATCCAGCCGCCGCTCACGGCAGAGGAATGCGCAACCTCCTGAAAACCCTGCACCGCGGCCTGGAACTCGCGCGAGCTTGCCACCGGGCTCAGATCTTTCCACATCAGCTTGAAATACTGCGGCGAAGCGGAGATCAACTTGAAGATGGTAGGGACGAACGGCAGGTCGAAGCAGGTACGCACGTCGGCGTAAAGCCGGCGCAGTTCCGGCGGGACCTCGTGCTCTTCAAAAGCGCGGGTGAATGCCATGGGATGCTGCCTCTGCGGAAGTTGGACGCGGACGGCAGCTACTCAGTTGTCTCGGTCTGGTAAGTGGCTATTTCAGCCCGCGCATCAGGCGATGCAGATAGGTCACGTGCACGCCCAGGCGACGCGCGGCCTCAGTGTAGTTATTACCAGCGTCTTCCAGCGCCTGGCGGACGATGCGGAGCTTGGCTTCGCGCAGGGCCTCGTGATAGCCGAGTGGCCCGTTCGAAGAAGGAGCCGGTGCGGCCTCCCACAGGTTCTCCGGCAGGTCGTTGACCTGGATTTCCGGTTCGGAGCCCAGCACCACGGCACGCTCGATCGCGTTTTCCAGTTCGCGGACGTTTCCGGGCCAGTCATGCTGGCGCAGCGCAGCCAGGGCTTCCGGCGAAAAGCCAGCCACGCGACGTCCACAACGCTTGCTGGACCTGGCAAGAAAGAAACTAGCGAGCAGGCGGATGTCATCCATGCGCTCGCGCAGCGGCGGCATCTTGATGGAGACAACGTTGAGGCGGTGCCACAGGTCTTCACGAAACGTTCCGGCGGCCACTGCGGCGCGCAGATCTTTGTTCGTGGCCGCGACCAGCCGCACATCGATGCGGATGGGTTTGGTGCTGCCGAGGCGCGTGAACTCGCGCTCCTGGATGACGCGCAGCAGCTTGGCCTGCGTGGTGAGCGGGAGTTCGGCAACCTCGTCGAGAAAAACAGTGCCACCCTCGGCCGTCTCCAGCAGGCCGCGTTTCATGCCCACTGCACCGGTAAAGGCGCCGCGCTCATGGCCGAAGAGCTCGCTTTCCAGGAGATTGTCGCCAAGGGTGGCGCAGTTGACGGCTACGAACGCTTTCTCTGCGCGACGGCTGTTGCGATGCACTGCCCGTGCCGCCACTTCTTTCCCCGTGCCGCTCTCACCCAGGATGAGCACAGTGGTATCAGAGACGGCGACCCGGGCGATGAGATCGTAAACCTTATTGATGGCCGCTGACTCGCCCACCATGGCGCGGTCCTGATCCAGGTCGGCGCGAAGGAGCTGAGCCTGAGCGCGCATGCTCTGGTATTCGAGCGCCCGTTCGAGCGAAAGCGCGATAACCGCGGCTACTCCGGTGAGCAACTCAAGATGAACTTCATTGAACGCCGCGCCCGGATGGCGAACGTCAAGGTAAAGGGCCCCCACCGCGCGCTTACCGGAGAGCAGGGGCACGCAGAGGATGGACTGAATGCCGGCGCCGATGATGCTCTTGGCGTTTTCAAGACTTGCATCGGCAGAGACGTCATGCGCCAGCACGGCGATTTTTTCCGCCATCACGCGCCGCACCACGGTGCTGCTCACCTGGATGGATTCCGTTTTTGTGGCGGTGCGCCGCCGGGCGACGATGGAGGTTGCAGGCGCGTCCAATGCGTCATAGAGCAGCACGGCAGCACTTTCAGCGGGAGTGATCTTGAACGCGAGATCGAGCAGCGCGTGCTGAAGCTCCTCCGGTTCTCGCAGGCTGGCCGCCTGACGATTCAGCTCCAGCACCTGCTCGAGCTGCCGCCGCGCCTCTTCCGGCTGCCGCGATTTCAGCAACGCCTGCGGATTTGCGAGCAGCGGCTCTGCCTCATGAATGGCTGCGAACTGAAGCGTGTTCGCACTGGCCGCCTCGGTGATCTGCGGGACAGCGATTTCGTCCGTGATCTCGCCATCGGCAAAGATAAAGGTATGACCGGAGACGCCGATTCGATCGCCATGCTTGAGCACGCGCTCGGTTACCGGGACTTCATTCACGAATGTGCCGTTATGGCTGCCGAGGTCGCGCAGCACAAACTGGCCGCTTTCCTGGCGTAGCGAGCAGTGGCGGCGCGAGACCGCCCGGTTATTGAGGCAGAGGGTGGCAGCGGGGTCACGCCCGATCAGGACCTCTTCTTCGCCCAGCTCCAGCTCGCGCGGGTCAAGTGCTCCGGTGGAAATCAACCTGGCCATCAGTCGTTTGTTCCGCGAAAGGCACCAGTGTAGCACCCGCGGCTTTTACCGTTTTAAGAGCGAGCCTGCCGAAGACGATCGCCTATGAAGGAGGAGACAGTTGTCTACTGGGCGCGTGATGGCCGAGGAGCGAACAGCTCTGGTGCTTCAGCCTAAGCCGTTACTGTTCAGTCATTTGCAACATAGCTGAAGTCATGGGCCAGTCTGGCAAAGCGGGTGCATTAGTAATGGGCGCAACACAACAATCTGCTGAAAGGGGATCGCGGCCGGCGGGGGCCGGGGCAATTGGTTCCGCGATCTCTCTTCAGCGATTCAGTCGACGAGGAGACGCCCCGATGAAAAAGATGGCTACCGTTTATTTGCTGCTTTTGGCCGCCGCACTGCCCGCCGCAGCGCAGTTTGAAGTTTCACCAGACCATTACGTTGACGAACAGGAGCCCGTGAGGGCGAGCCTGCCGGCCGGCGATCGCCTGCGGCAGGAAATCTCGGAACAG
>JBAIYI010000264.1:0-3560 GCA_037915955.1 Terriglobales bacterium | reverse complement strand
ATGGGCCAGGGCAGCCAGCTTATGCGGTGAGTCCAGACGAAAGGCGCAGCCATGGCAACCGCGGCGGCGGCAACCGCGGATTTTATGGCGAAATCTTTCCACGTATGGGAGAAGCGGCAGATGCAGGCAATGGCAACCATCGCCAGACCCAGGCAGTTGAGCACATCGACGCGGAAGAGGTCTGTCCAAGGAGCCCAAGGAAAGGCGATAGCGTACTCCTGCAACCGGAACAGCAATCCTAACCCCCAGACTTCAAATCCGCGACGCATTAGGCGGGGAGCGGCCAGCTTCACCTCACCGCCACGGCTGACCTTCTGGACCACGAGCGCAGCGGAAACTCCCGTGAGGAAGAGAAACAGCGGCGCCGGCAAGGTCCCCAGGATCTGAGACCACATGAAGAATTCCGTATTGCGAGAAGCGGGCGCGAGCCAGGAGTCGTAACCGTGAGTCTGGAACATGAGCACGCAGGCGAGTCCACGCATCCAGTCAAGCTGGGCGAGGCGCGGCTGAGCTGCGGACGCATGTAAAGGCGCAGTCACTGGTTCCGTTGATCATATGCTAGCAACGAAGACGCTTACCTTTTAATATCTGCGGCGTGCCATTGTTCAAGATTTACGTTCTCTTTCTGGTTTGCATGCTGGTCTTGTTTGTCGTGACCTGGGTGAAATGGCTTAGCAGGAAGCGGGAGCGCAACCAACCTTTAACTCTTTCATTCGTGGCGTTGCTGCCTGCCAGCTTATCCGCGGGTGTCGCAATTGGAGGAGCGGCATTTTCGTACTTTGTGCATCCCTTTTCTTATTCTGACTCCTCGTACGTATGGCTCTCTCGCGCCGGAACTCTGCTGGCGCTAATCGCATTTATCTGTGCAACTGTGGGTTCGTTCAGAAACAGCCCGATTCGTTGGCAAAGTGTGGCTCTCTCCATGGGAATGTCGCTCCTCTGGCTGCTTTGGATCAGCGCGTGGTAGGAAAGCCGCGGCACAACTCATTGAAACGATCTCTTGTTAAGCTAATCAGGTAGCGTTTCACCAGAGCTGATCATGATCTCCATCCGTCCTGCAGTGCCCGAAGATGCTTCTCTGATGCTCGACTTTGTCCGCCGTCTCGCTGAATATGAACGCGAGCCGGATGCCGTGGTCGCGACAGAAGCAGACCTGCTGCGGGACGGCTTTGGCCCGAATCCCCTGTTCCGCTGCCTGATCGCCGCCTGGGACGGCAAGCCTGCGGGCTTCGCATTTTTCTTCTTCAACTACTCAACGTGGCTGGGCAAGCCGGGTCTCTATCTTGAAGACCTCTTTGTACTGCCGGAGATGCGCGGCCACGGAATTGGCAAAGCTCTGCTGCAAAAGCTGGCGCAGATTGCGGTGGAAGAGAATTGTTACGGCATGCGCTGGCAGGTGCTGGAGTGGAATGAGCCCGCGCTCAAGTTTTATGACAGCCTGGGCGCAAAAATCATGGATGAGTGGGAAACCATGCGGCTGATGGAGCCGTGGCTCTCGAAGCTGGCGGGAGTTGAGGAGATGAAGGGAAGCAAGTGAAGGAGAAAATAAGGATTATTGGCGGCGGACTTGCCGGCTGTGAAGCTGCCTGGCAGTGTGCGCGCCGTGGGGTGGAGGTGGAACTGTATGAAATGCGACCCGCAAGATCCACGCCCGCCCACCAGACCGGCAAATTTGCCGAACTGGTCTGCTCCAACTCGCTCAAATCAGAAAGCGAGAGCACCGCGCCGTGGCTGCTGAAGGAGGAGATGCGGCGCGCGGGATCGCTGCTTATCGAGATTGCGCAGCAGACCTCAGTTCCTGCGGGGCATGCCCTGGCGGTTGATCGCGAGGCGTTTGCCGCTGAAGTTACAAAGAGGATTTCGGATGAGCCGCTGATCAAAGTCATGCGCGAAGAGGTCACACGCATTGATGAAAATGACGGGCTTACAGTGATCGCCACGGGCCCGTTGACGTCCGACGCGCTTTCCAAAGAGGTCGCCCGGCTCTCCGGCAGCGATCACCTATTTTTCTACGATTCGATCAGCCCGATCGTGGAAGCCGATTCGATTGACCAGTCGCGTGTCTACTTCGCAGCCAGATACGGGAAGGGCACAGCCGACTATATCAACTGCCCATTTACCAAAGAAGAGTACGACCGCTTTTACGATGCGCTGATCGCGGCGCAATCGGTGGAAGGGCACGACTGGGAGAAGCTGAATTACTTTGAAGGGTGCCTGCCGATCGAAGAGATCGCCCGCCGGGGCCGCGATACGTTGCGGTTTGGGCCCATGAAGCCGGTGGGGCTGGATGATCCGCGAACTGGAAAATGGCCTTACGCAGTGGTGCAGCTGCGCCGAGAAAACCTGCGCGCTGACTCCTACAATCTTGTTGGGTTCCAGAACCACCTCAAATTTGGCGAGCAGGCGCGAGTCTTGCGGCTCATACCCGGACTCGAGAACGCGAAGTTCCTGCGCTACGGCCAGATCCATCGCAACACTTACATCAACGCGCCAACCCTGCTCACGCCGCTGATGAACATGAAGCAGCACCCAAGCGTCTTTTTCGCCGGCCAGATCTCCGGGGTGGAGGGCTACACGGAATCAATCGCGATGGGAATGCTGGTGGGCATGCATGTGTCGCGCACTGTCCAGGGGCTTCCAGCCATCGCGCCGCCGCGCGAAAGCGCACTGGGCTCGCTGGTCCATTATCTCTGTAATGCGGAGAGCAAGAGCTTCCAGCCGGCGAACATCACCTTTGACTTATTGCCGCAGCTCGATGACGCGACCCGCCGCCGGGTACGCGACAAAAAACTGCGGCATAAGATGGTTTGCGAGCAGGGGCTCCAAGCCGCAGGCCAGTGGCTGATGGAGGTAGGCGCAATTCCGTCGCCTGCTCCTTCCGTGGCGCACTGATCACATGGCTATCCGTCGCGGAGGCGCAGCGGTGAACAGGTCCAGGCAGACGCCGCCCGCGATCGCGAGGAATCCCAGGTACTCCACGCCGCTGAAAACAATCGCATACCCGTTTCCAGGCAGCAGACCAGAAAGCAAAACCACAACGCTCAGGCTCAGCAACAGCTTGCGGCTCCAGCTGGCGCCTTCCGGCATGTAGAACAGACACACGGCGACAAACAGCACCGGCCAACAAGAGTTCGTTTCAAAGGAAACGCCGGTGAACCTGTTTCCATGGACGGCGGCGGAGAAGAGCTTCTGCGTGAGCATCAGCGTGGATAACGTGAGGGGCGCGATTGCGATCTTGCGTGCGCGTTCCTCAGCCCGGTAAAGCACACACGGCAGTAAAACCAGAACCGGAATAGCCGCCAGCTCGGGGAGGTACTGCATAAGGGCATAGACGAGCGCAAACCCCGCGCCGGCGTAGAACTGAATCTGCGGAGAGATTGGACCAGCCGGATACGCCTGGCCCTGGGATGCGCGGCCAGCGACCGGTTGCGGGTTCTGCGATGGTAGAGGTGGCTTGCCCGGTCGGTACTCGTTTCCAGATTGATTGTTCTCGGCTGGCATAGCGTTATCTCCTGGCAATTCGATATTTGAACATGTTCAAATAATGACCCAGGAACCCT
>JBAIYI010000690.1:0-3778 GCA_037915955.1 Terriglobales bacterium | reverse complement strand
CAAATCATTATTGGCGGTAATCCTGATCAACTTCTTCGCCTATCTTGCCGTGGCACACCTCTCCAGCACCCTGGCTGCCAAACTGCGGCAGGCCGGCCGTGAGCTGCAGGACAAGAGCGGAGAGCTTCTCAGTCTTCAGGCTCTTCATGAAAATGTGGTGCACTCGATACGCAGCGGCCTGATCACCACGGATTTGGAAGGCCGCGTCACGCTGTTGAATGCACCCGGACAGAAGCTGCTCGAGCGGACTGCCTCTTCTATCTATGGCCGGTTCGTGTCAGAGCTTTTTCTTGATCGCTTGCCCACGATGGAAGGGAACAACCTCCAGGGCGAAGTGCGCGGACTCACTCCGGCTGGCAAGGAAAAGAACTTTGGGATCGCGGTGACTCCGCTGACCGTGCCGGGGCACGGGACGATCGGATATGTATACACTTTTGACGATCGCACCGAGTTACGCCGGCTCGAGCGTGAGGTGCTGATGCGGGACAGGCTTGCCGCCGTAGGCCGCCTTGCGGCAGGCATTGCTCACGAGATAAGGAATCCTCTTGCCTCTATTGCCGGCTCCATCAAGATGCTGGCGCATATCTCGCCGTTCAATGACGACCAGCGCACACTTGTCGACATCATCACCCGCGAATCCACTCGCTTGAACTCGATCATTTCTGACTTCCTGGTCTACTCGCGCGAAAAGAGTTACAAGTTCAGCCGCATGGACCTGCTTCCCCTCATAGAGGACGCCCTGGTGCTGCTGGAAAATCGCTCCCAGTCCACGAACCTGAAGATTGTCCGGGAGTACGGCATCGAGCACGCGTATGCCGCCGTGGACCCTGATCGCATGAAGCAGGTGTTCTGGAACCTCTTTGAGAATGCGGTCCGCGCCATGGATCAAACAGGAACGTTGACCGTAAGCGTACGCCTTGAAGGCGACTTCATCGCCATCGTTGTGCGTGATACCGGTCCCGGGATCGCCGCCAACATGGTGGAAAAGATTTTTGAGCCTTTCCAGTCGCAGTTCGAGGGCGGCACAGGCCTTGGTCTGGCGATCGTTTACCAAATCGTCCAGGCTCATGGGGCCACCATCAGTGCGCGCTCTGCCGCGGGTGGAGGCGCCGAATTCGTGCTTGAGCTGTTGCACGCCCGTGCCGCCGAGCAGGACGCCTCAGAGATGGCCGGCGCGGAGGTGTCGCATGGCTAGTATTCTCGTCTGCGACGATCAGCGCTCTATCTGCGAGATGCTTGATATCTCGCTGCGCAAGGAAGGCCACCGGGTTGAGACCGTCAACGGAGGCGAAGCCGCCAAGAAGAAGCTCGGCTCTGCCAATTATGAGGTCCTGATAACGGATATCAAGATGCCGCAGACAGATGGCATTGAGGTGCTGCATTTCGCGCACCAGTGCTCGCCGGAAACTTCGGTCATTCTCATCACCGCAGTCGAAGATTATGAAGCCGCCGTGCAGGCCGTGAAAGGTGGCGCGTACGATTACATCCACAAAGGGCCGGGACTCGTTGAAGAAGTAAAGGTGGCGGTCAGCCGCGCGCTGGAGACGCTGAATCTCCGACGGCAGAACTTTGCCCTCAAGCGCGATGCCGCCAGCCGCAACTCGCTCGAAAGCATCATCGGTAGCAGCGCGGCCATCGAGAAGCTGAAAAATGTCATCCGGACGGTTGCGCCTACCGGCAGCACGGTGCTCATTTATGGCGAGAGCGGAACCGGGAAGGAGTTGGTAGCACGAGCAGTGCATGCCTGCTCGCCCCGCGCCGGCGCCCCGTTTGTATCCATCAACTGTGGCGCCTTTCCTGAGACGCTCCTTGAAAGCGAATTATTTGGCTATGTCAAAGGCGCCTTCACGGGCGCAACGCAGAACAAACGTGGACTGTTCGAAGTTGCGAATGAAGGCACCATTTTCCTGGATGAAATCAGTGAGATGAGCGTCAGCATGCAGGTGAAGCTCCTGCGCGTGCTCCAGGAACGCAGCCTGCGCCCGATTGGCGGAACCCAGGAATCGTCGATCGATGTGCGCGTGATTGCCGCCACGAACAAGGACCTGCAGGAAATGGTGGCCATGGGGACTTTCCGCGAGGATCTTTTCTATCGCGTGAGCGTGATTCCCATCAATGTGCCGCCTCTGCGCGAAAGACGTGAGGACATCGAGCTGCTGGCCAACCATTTCCTGAAGAAATATGCTTCCGCTGCCCAGAAGAGCATCGTCAGGTTGCATGCGGATGCTCTTGGTGCGTTGCGGGCCTATGACTGGCCGGGCAACGTGCGGCAGTTGGAGAACACGATCGAAAGAGCGGTTGCCCTCGAGACGTCGCCTGAACTGCACGTGGATATTGGCTCGGAGCGTCCTCGGGCGCGTGCTGCTGCTGCATCTTCAAATGGCCATCCCAGCGTACCTTCGGATGGGCTCGACTTTGAAAAATACGTCGCTGAAATTGAGCGCTCCTTGATCGAACAGGCTCTGCAGCAATCGGGCGGCGTGCAGACGCGGGCCGCTGAGCTTCTCAAAGTTTCCTACCGTTCGTTCCGCCATCTGCTCAAAAAGTACGAGATCTGAGGGCCCCTAGGCCGCCTTCTGCTCATCAAAGGCGCTTGCACGGTTCAGCGACTCGATTGCGCCCTGGTCCAGTTGGAGATTTGTGGCCTCAAAAAGTTCCGTCATCTGGTCCATGCTGGTGGCGCTCACAATGGGAGCGGTGATACTGGGCCGTGCCATGAGCCACGCCAGCGCCACCCGGGCCGGTGTTGCATGCAGCTCTCGTGCCACCTCGTCCAGGGCTTGCAGAATCCGCGAGCCTCGTTCAGTCAGGTATTTCTGTACGAATTTACCGCGAGCGCTCTTCTCAATGTCCGCCATGGTGCGGTACTTGCCGGTGAGGAATCCGCTCGCGAGCGAGAAATAGGGAATCACGCCAAGACCTTCCTGCAGGCAAAGAGGTTCAAGTCTGCTCTCATAATCGGCGCGGTCATACAGATTGTAGTTCGGCTGCAGGGATTCGTAGCGAGGATAGCCATGCTGCCGGCTTGCGGCCAGAGATTCAGACAGTCGCTCCGGAGTGAAATTGGAGGCGCCGATCACCCGCACCTTACCCTGCTCTACCAGTTGATCGTAGGCAGCCAGGGTTTCCTCGACCGGGGTTGAAGGATCGTCCCGATGCGACTGGTAGAGATCGATGTAGTCGGTTCGCAGGCGGCGGAGCGATTCCTCGACTTCGGCGAGAATATAGGCCTGCGAGAGACCTTTCTTGCCGAATACTTCAGAGCCAACTTTGGTGGCAATCACCACACGGCTGCGGTTCTTCCTCTCATTCAGCCATTTTCCAAGGATGGTTTCTGATTCGCCGCCTTTGTTCCCAGGCGCCCAGGTCGAGTAGCTGTCAGCCGTGTCAATGAAGTTGAACCCAGCATCCACGAAAGCGTCGAGCAGCTGAAAAGAAGTTTCTTCGTTCGCAGTCCAGCCGAAGACGTTTCCGCCGAAGCAGAGGGGAGAGACCTGTAGCTGGGAGTGCCCGAGCCGCCTGGTTGCGATTGCCATGACTGCCTCCTGAAGCGAGAAAGAATTTTAGATGAACATGGGAGAAGTCGTGACGGCAAAAGGGGGCGGTGCGCCCAGAAGAGCCTGGCCCCCTAGGGATTCTTTGGCCTGGGCCGCGCGTAGTTTTCCATTTCGGCGGTCCAGTGGAGAAAACGGTTCAACTGTTTCCGTTCTTTGAACAGGAACGCCCAGAATTCGAAAAATCCTATCTTATCCATCTTCAGCCCGGAGTAGGTCTCCAT
>JBAIYI010000414.1:0-3892 GCA_037915955.1 Terriglobales bacterium | reverse complement strand
GCCGCCGCTTCAGCCTTGCCTTCGCTCTCTGCCCACTTGGCTATCTTTGCGATCTTGCCTGCGTCATCGTCTTTCAATACTTCAAAAATTTCGTCGAACTGATCAAGAGCAGAGAGCAGAGGCGCTTTGTCTTCTTCGCGCAGTTCGCCGCGATCGGCCAGGGTGTTTACTTCGCGCACCATCTCGAACATAGCGCCCATGGCTTCGGCGGTGTTCAAGTCGTCTTCCATGGCCTCTCGCATTCGCCTCTTCGTGTTGGCGGCAAGCTGCTGGATCGCGTCGTTCTTCCCCGGCTCAACCTTCGCCAACGTCATGCGCGTCTTGAACTCGCGCAGACGGTCCACCGATTTCTGGCCTTGTGTAAGGCCGTCCATGGTGAAGTTGAGCTGCTTGCGGTAGGGAACTGACGTAAGCAGGAAGCGGATCGCCGATGGCTTGTAGCCCTTGAGCACCAGATCGCGCAGCGTATAGAAATTGCCTTCGCTTTTGGACATCTTCTTGCCTTCCACCAGCAGGAAGCGCACATGCATCCAGAAACGCGCAAAGATCTTTCCCGTCAGCGACTCGGACTGGGCGATTTCATTTTCGTGGTGCGGGAACGTCAGGTCCTCGCCGCCGCCGTGCAGGTCAAAACTGTCGCCCAGGTACTTCATGGACATCACGGAGCACTCAATGTGCCAGCCCGGTCGTCCAGGCCCAATCACTGTTTCCCATACCTGCTCGCCCGGCTTGGGCGCTTTCCAGAGCGCGAAGTCGCGGGCGTTGTCTTTGTCGTACTCATCCACGTCCACCCGCGCGCCAACTTCGATGCCACCAAAATCTTTCTTGGAAAGCTTGCCGTACTCGGGAAACTTTGCAATGCGGAAGTAATACGACCCGTCTTCCGTGCGGTAAGCGTAGCCTTTCTCTTCCAGCTTCTTGATGAACTCGGCCATCTCGGCAATGTGCTCGGTCGCTCGCACCATCTTTTCCGGCCGCTGCAGGTTCAGCGTCTCCATGTCTTCCAGAAACGCCTGCTCGTACTTCTTCGTATATTCCTGGACCGACTTTTGCTCGCGCGCGGCATTGCGGATGATCTTGTCGTCCACGTCCGTAATGTTCATCACGTGCTGCAGCTGGAAGCCGCTCTGTTTCAGGAAGCGCCGCAGCAGGTCCACCGCCACAAACGTCCGGAAATTGCCGATGTGCCCGTAGTCGTACACCGTGGGCCCGCAGGCATACATTCGGACGGTATTGTCCTGAGCAGGCCGGAATTCTTCGACCTTATTGCTGAGCGTGTTATAGAGATGTAGCGGCATGGAATGGGGCTCGGGGTGAACGGATGATTCTAGCAAAGCGAATGACGGTGAGCTTGTGACGTCGGCCACGTTTCCCTGCCGGGCGCGCGCCATAGTACACCACCACAGTTGCCGAACTTCACTTTGGATTCTTTGGCAGTCTTGGCATTCCTGGCAATTTCTCTGATCGTTCAAATTAGCGTTAGGAGCGGCGGGTTTTGTGTGTGAGTAACTCTGAACGCTACTCCCACGCCAGCGCCAGGTTCTTGCTCCTGAAGTCGATATTCAGGGTCTTCTGGCTGTAGGCGCGGAACTGGCCGGGGATGGCTGTGTCATGGTCGAACTGATTGCCGGGAGCGTCCACCTGCACGCGGATGATGTGTTTGCCGGCGCGCACCGGTAGAGTGATCGCCATGGCTCCTGCGCTGATGTGCGCGGTATGAGCGTGGCGGGCGTGATGGTCGTCAGCGCCGTGCAGCGCGTCTTCGTACCTCAACTCGCCGTCCACCCAGATATAAACCTGCCCGCTCTGGAAGGGATAGTTGCCCACCACCTGCAGCGTGGCCGGAAGTTTTGGATTGGAGCTGAATGCAAGCAGTGCCGCACCGGCAAACATCAGCAGCAACGCGGCAGCGGCATACAACGGCCAGCGCATGCGGCGGCGCACTGGAGCAGCCGGTACTGCCGTTACGGCTGGAGTCAGGCTGGTTCTTGCAGCGGCAGCTGCTGTTCCCATTGCAACTGTCGCATCACGCACAATGGCAGATGAGCTTACGGTAGTTGCCTTCGACCGGGGCGCACGTCTCGCCCTCAAATCCTGCACATCCAGCGCGAATTCTTTTCCGTTCTGGTATCGCTGCACCGGATCTTTGGCCAGCGCGCGCCCCAGCACGTAATCAAATTCCTGTCCCAGTGACGGGCATACACTGCTTGGCGGCGCCGGATCCTGGCTCACCACCTTCACGCATACTTCGGTGATGCTTTCGCCTTCAAACGGCTTGTGGCCGGTCATCAGCCAATACGCGATCACGCCCAACGAGAATAGATCGGAGCGGCCATCCAGCGGCTTGCCGTTGATCTGCTCGGGCGACATGTAGCCCGGCGTGCCCATGACTTGTCCGGGCACAGTCGCCTCGGACATGGCTGCTTTCGCGATTCCGAAGTCGGCGATCTTTGCGCGTCCTTCGCTGGTGATCAGGATGTTCGCGGGCTTGATGTCACGATGGACGATTCCCGCACTGTGCGCAAAGTGCAGCGCTTCGGCTACCTGCTGCACCAGGTCGAGGGCCGCATCCAGCGGCAACTGCCCCTGCGGTGACGCGGAGACGTACTCATTCAGCGGCGTGCCATTTACAAACTCCATTACGATGAATGGAGTTTGTGTCGTCTGGTCTTCGCTCACGTCAAAGATCGTGACGATTCCCGGATGCGAAAGCCGTCCGGCAGCCTGCGCCTCGCGGAAAAAGCGCTCGCGATAACTATCCAGGCTCTTGCGGTCCGCGCCCGGCACCGCGATGGTCTTGATGGCCACCGTGCGGTCGATACGGGGATCACGCGCGCGGAACACCGCCCCCATGGCGCCGCGGCCAAGCTCGGCGAGAATTTCGTAACGCCCGAGTTGCTGGATGGTCTGCATGATTGCCGTTCGAGCCCGAAAAGCCTTGAAATGAGGGGATTTCCGGCGATCATAGCACGAAGAAAACGGCCTCTGGCCCAACCGTTAGTTCATGGCCGTTAGCGAACCAGTTAACAAAAGGGTCGGAGTTAACCGGTTCCCTCACCACCTCTTAGCGAGGCAGATTCTCCACCTGTCTCACCTCAATGGTCCCGCCGTGCTCCAGATGCGGATGGTTCTTCGTCAGGCGCACTGCCTCTTCATAATTGGCAGCTTCAATCATGTAGTAGCCGCCCAGCACTTCCTTGGTTTCGCTATAGGGGCCATCCGTAACCACGGCCTTCGGCCCGCGCATGATTTTGCCGGCGTCGTCTACGAGTTTGTTGCTGCCCAGCAAAATGCCTGACTCGCGCGCCTGCGCGCCCCACGCCATGTATTTGCCAAACCACTTTTGCCGCTCGCTGTCCGGCATCTTGATCCACTCGGTGGGGTCTGCATGAAGTAACAATAAGAACTGTGCCATCGCCACTCTCCTTAATTTGGGTGTCAAGTATCTATTACTTATTCTGCTCTTCCGCCATCACGACGTTTAGACCGCTCCCAATCGACATTGGCCGCAAGAAAAATTGATTGCTACGATCATTCACCGGAGAATCGCGTAACATTTACCATCTTGGCAGGCCCTCACGTTGGACGAGAACCCCAAAATCGAGCTGGTCCGCGACCCGGATGCGGAAGAACTTGACTCTGCGGCGCCAGCGTCTGCTGCCCGTCTCAATCAATGGCTGGCGACTCTGGCGAACCGCGGAGGCAGCGATCTTCTTCTCGTAGCCGGTGTTCCTGCCTGTATCAGAGTGAATGGCGAATGTATGGCCATTGGCACGGACCCGCTCCGGGGAGAGGGGATTGAAGCCGCAGTACGGCCCGCGCTTGGTCCGCATGCACTGGGGCAATATCAAAAAAGCCAGATCGCTGACAGTTCCTACCAGGTTCCCGGCCT
>JBAIYI010000052.1:0-4225 GCA_037915955.1 Terriglobales bacterium | reverse complement strand
AGGCCTTGTGCGAAGTCCAGGTGAGCTCAATGATGCGGTTGCCCATAATGGCGATGCCTTCGCCAAAGTAGCTGGGCGACATATCAAAGCGCTGCACCACCTCTCCGGTCTCAAGCTTCACCTTGCGCAATGACGATTTGCCTCTGATCCCGGTGCCTTCGTAAAGAAATCCACCGTGATAGACCAGCCCCTGCGTGAACGCATCAGGATCATGCGGGTAGGCATGCACGACTTTGAAGCCCCACTCTGGCGCAGGACGCGCCTGCATCTTCTGAGCTCGGGCCGGAAGTAGAGAAGCCATCAGAATGACCAACGCACGAAAGAGTAATTCAAAGGAGTCAAGGCGCAATCTGTGTTTTTCAGTGTTCATCAGTGGCCCGATCTACATTACCGGCGGCGCTTCAATGCCCATCATGGTCAGGCATTCAATCAGCGTGCGCCGAACCACAGCCGCCGTTGCCAGCAGAAAGCGCTTGCGCGCCTCGTCGGCTTCCGTAAGGATGTGGTGCTTGTGGTAGAAGTTGTTGAACATCTGGGCCAGCTGGAATGCATACTTCGCTGCGTGCGCCGGCTCGGTGGTGGCGATGCACTGCCGCACCATGGCCGTGAGCTGACCGGAACGCAGCCAGAGCTCCCACAGGTCGTCTTCTTCTAAACACCGCCAATCGATTTCGTCGGCCAGAACATCCTCAGGCGCGAGAGCTGCTTTGCGAAAAATGTTGGTCGCACGAACAATCGCGTACTGCGCGTACGGACCGGTCTCGCCCTCAAAGCTCAGCGCCTCATTGAAGTCGAAGGCGATGACTGACGCCTTGGTGAACTTGAGCATGAAGTAGCGCAGCGCGCCGATGGCGATCTGCTCCGCAATCTTCTGCCGCTCGGCTTCGCTCATTTCCGGGTGACGTGAATCCACTTCTTTCTTCGCTGCCGCGATCAGCGCGTCCAGCAGATCGTCGGCTTTTACGCCGAAGCCTTTGCGGCCTGATACTTCGATATAGGATTTTTTGCGATCTTCTTCTGAGACTTCATAGCCCAACTCCAGCGCGCAGCGCGGCGTTAACGCCACCATTTCATATGAGAAGTGATGGTAGTTGTCCGCCTGCTCTGTGTAGCCCAGGCCGCGAATGGCCTCAATTACGTTGTTCTGGGGATCGCTCTGACGCGAATCGATGACGTTGTAAATCGCGTGCACGCCGCCGAAATGCGGATGATCGGGCTCGCCCGACTCGGCCGAAATCCAGACTTCATGCCCGTCGGGGTAGCGGTAGAACCTGCAATATCCGAAGTCCTTTCCGAGAAGGCCGAACTTCCACAGGTGGTAAGCGATGTCCTTGCCGACGTAGGTCACCGTGTTGTTGGAGCGAACAATCACTTTGGCATCTTCGTCCGGGCCTGTCTTTGCTTCAGGAGCGTCACTGCCCTCGGCCGCGGGTGGCTGTTCATCGGTTTGCGAAGCAGAAGCTTTCGTTCCGGCCCGCTTCATCACCCAGCAGCCTTTGTTCTTGCCTTCAGTCTCGAAGTAAAGCACGCCTTTCTGCTTCATTTGCTCAAAGGCGAGGTCCCAGAAATGGAGATGGAGAATTTCGCTCTCCTGCGGCAGAAAGTCATAGACAATATCGAGCCGCTGCATGGTCTCAAGATGCCGGCGAATGATGGCATTCGAAATCAGCTTGCCCATCCGCGCAGCCTCGGTGCCGCCACGCTCAATGTCATGAAGCGTTTGCAGGCGAAGCTTCGTGTGCTCCTTGTCTTCTTCGTACCACTGCGAGACGCGTGCGTAGAGATCCCAGCAGTAGTAGTCGAACGGCCGCTGGCCGGGATTCTCGATCAGCTTCTGAACATCGGACTCGGATTTCTTCTCCAGATAAAGGAAGCCCACCACCACATCGGCCACCTGTACGCCGGTGTTGTCGATGTAATTCTGGATATCCACGTGCGCGCCGGAGGCACGCAGCAGCCGGACAAACGTATCGCCAAGGATCGAATTCCGCAGGTGCCCGATGTGCGCTGCCTTGTTCGGGTTGATGCTGGTGTGCTCGACCAGAATCTTTTCCCCCGACTCCGAAGGCTGCTTGCGACCAGTGCTCGATTCGCTGAGCAAAAGCTTTGCTGCGTCCGCCCGGTCCACCTTTGCATTGATGTATCCCGCGCCCGCAACCTCAAACTTCGCGAAGCCCGGAACCGAACCCAGCCCGGCTACGATCTCCTGGGCGATCTGTCGTGGCGCCATGCGCAGCTTCTTGGCCAGTTCGAAGCTCAGCGGCAGGGCGTATTCCCCCAGACCCACGTTTGGGGGCTGGTCCACCACAATGCGAGACAGTTCCACCCCGTATTGCCGCTGGAGCAAATCATTCACCTGCCGGATAAGCCGCTGCTCTAATTCCAGATACAAAGTTTTCGCCTTTGAGAAGTTTGGGTTGGGCTGCAAACGTTGACGGTAAGTTACTGATGAAAAAGGCGATTATAGCAAACCAGGCGCTCCGGCTCCGGTTTGACGCCGCTGGCAGCCTAAACCTATGATGGCTGTTTAGTCCGCTATGCGCATCGCTTACCTTGAGTGCTTTTCCGGGATCAGTGGCGACATGTTTCTGGGCGCCCTTATCGATGCCGGAGTTCCGCCCGAAATCCTGGTCAAGACGGTGGAAAAGCTCGGCGTCGACGCGCGCCTGGAAATCTCCCGTGTCGACCGCAGCGGCATCAGCGCCACGAAAGTAGACGTGCTCGTCGCGGGGGAAAAAGAGTTGCCGCGCGAAGAGTTCTGGGCGAAGCATCAGGGAGAGCCGCACCAGCATAGCCATTCGCACGAGCATTCTCATTCGCACGAGCACGAGCATGCGGGGCATTCTCACTCACACGATCAAGCAAGCCACTCTCATTCCCATGGCGAACACAGTCATAGCCATGCACATTCGCACGAGCACAGCCACTCGCATGCGCACCGCGGGCTGAAGGAAATTCGCGAGATCATTCTCAAGGCGAAGATCAGTCCGACCGCACAGCAAAAAGCCCTCAGGATCTTTGAAGCACTCGGCGCGGCGGAAGCGAAGGTCCACAACTCGGACATCGAAGAGATTCATTTCCATGAGGTCGGCGCGATTGATGCGATCGTGGACATCACCTGCGCAGCCGCTGCCTCCGAAGCTCTAGGCGTGGACGAATTTGTCTGCTCTCCGCTGAATGTGGGTGGTGGAACCGTGGTGTGCGCGCACGGAACGTTTCCTATTCCTGCTCCCGCAACGCTTGAGCTGCTGAAGGATGCTCCCGTTTACTCGGGCGAAATCCAGAAAGAGCTGGTCACGCCCACGGGAGCGGCAATTGTGAGCGTGCTGGCCTCGCGCTTCGTCCGCTTCCCTGCCATGAAGCCGCACAAAACCGGCTACGGCGCGGGCTCGCGCGACTTCAGAGGTCATCCCAACGTGCTGCGGCTGACGATTGGCGAGACAGTGGACGAAAGCGCGGCGGCAGGCAAACCGGCTTACTCGACTGACGAAATCGCAATTCTTGAAGCAAACGTCGACGACATGACTCCGCAGGTCTTTGGCTACGTGATGGATCGCGTGCTGGCGGAAGGTGCGCTCGACGTCTTCGGAACGGCCGTGCAGATGAAGAAGAACCGGCCTGGCATGCTGCTTACCGTCCTATGCCGGCCGGAAGACAGCCAGAAACTGACGAAGCTCATCTTCGCTGAGACCACCACGCTGGGTGTGCGTATGCGGAATGAGAGCCGTGCGGTGCTGGCGCGCCGTCACGTTGAGGTCGCCACGCAATGGGGTAAGGTTCGGATGAAGCTGGCCAACCTGAACGGCAGCATCAGCAACTATGCTCCCGAGTACGAAGACTGCCGCCGCATCGCCGAAGAGAACCGGGTCCCGCTCAAGCTGGTAATGCAGGAAGCGATTAAGATTTACCTGGAAGAGAAGAATGGATAAGGGCAAAAAGTTTTACATAACAACGCCCATTTATTACGTGAACGCACGGCCACACATTGGCCACGCCTACACCACTCTGGTGTGCGACGCCGTGGCGCGGCGCAAGCGACTGCTCGGCTATGACACATATTTCCTCACCGGCACTGATGAGCACGGGCAGAAGATTGAGCGCTCCGCCACCGCCGCCGGCACCACGCCGCAGAAGTTCGCCGACCAGGTGGCCGCAGAGTTCCGCGGGCTCTTTGACCGGATGAACATCTCCTACAGCGACTTCATCCGCACCACCGAGCCGCGCC
>JBAIYI010000331.1:0-4466 GCA_037915955.1 Terriglobales bacterium | reverse complement strand
TGGCTGGCCGGATTTGTCCTTGAAGACACATGGGGCAGAGTCATCTACACGGCGGTTTATTTTGTGGCGGGGGCAGCAGCATTACAGTTTCACGCGCTCATTAATTCCGGCAGCCTGACGCCTCTTATCGGCGCCTCCGGAGCGGTGGCGGCATTGATGGGCGGTTTCCTGGTCCGCTTCCCGAAAATGAAGATTGAGATGCGCTGGATCCTGGGCATCCGATCCCTGATGCGCGGAGGGTACAGTTTCTCTGCCTCGGCATACTGGCTTCTTCCATTGTGGCTGCTAGAGGAAGTTTTCTACGGCAGCATCTCCGGACAGGGTGGTGGCGGGGTGGCTCATTGGGCGCACGTCGGTGGATTTCTTTTCGGTGCGGCTGCCGCAATGACGCTGAAGGTCTCAGGCCTGGAAAACAAAGCCAATCAGGCAATTGAAGCCAAAACCAGCTGGACGATTGACCCTGAAATTACGCAGGCAACAGATCTGATGGAACAGGGCCAGCTTGACCAGGCAGCCGCAGTGCTGAAGCAATTTGTGGCCGCAAAACCGAACTCGGTGGATGGATGGAACATCCTTCAGCAGATTTACTGGCGCAAGGGAGACACTGATTCCTGCCATGAAGCCCTTATCAAACTATGCGCAGCGCATATCAGGGCGCGCGAACCCGAACTGGCCCTGCAAAGCTTCGACGAGTTTTTGAACAGCGGCGGCAAGAACATGCCGGCCGCAGTCTGGTTTGATGTGGCGCGGGCTGCAGAAAACCTGCAGGCCTCAGAACGGGCAATGATGGAATATGAAAGGCTGGCTTCAACCTATCCGACTGATCGGCTTTCCGTGCAGGCGCTGATGGGAGCGGGTAGGATGGCTCTGAAATTGAACCGAGCCCAGGATGCGCTCAGGTTCTTTGATGCTGCTGCCGCATCAAAAGTGCCGCATCTTGATCTGGAGCAATCCATTGAAGCGGGTCGTCGTCAAGCTCAACAACTTCTGGTTCCGGCACCGGCATAAGCTCATTACAAAGTCAGGAAAGAGCCGCCCCCGGGCGGCTTTCTTCTTTGTTGTGCGATAATCCCGCTGTCCTAAGCAAGGAGTCAGAGCATGAAGCTGCTGGTCCGCTGGCTTGTCAGTGCGGTGTCTCTCTTCGTTGTGGCCTATTTTGTGCCGGGCTTTGTAATCAAGGGCCTGCTTGCGGCTTTATTTGCGGCTGCGGTGATCGGTTTCATCAACGCGACGCTGGGAATGGTCTTGAAGGTCCTGACGCTTCCGCTCACCTTCCTGACGTTTGGGCTGTTTCTGATCGTAATCAACGCAATCTTGATCAAGATGGCCGCGGCCGTTACTCCAGGGTTTGAAGTGCAGACCTGGAGAGCCGCGTTCCTGGGCTCGATTCTGTTGAGCCTGGTTTCATGGCTGCTGCACTGGCTGATTGGAGACAAGCGCCGCGAGCGGGAATACTAGCTGAGGAGGGTAGGACGGTTACTCCCGGCTCGCGGTAGTACTTTGGCTTCCTCCGCTCACGGCTGGAACAATCAAGACTTCAACGCCATCGGGGACTTTGGAATCGAGCCCCTCATTCCACGCCACAGCTTCCTCGCCCACAAAAATGTTGACGTGCTGGCGGATCTGGCCCTGCTCATCGACAATGCGGTCACGCAACGCCGGATGCGCCTGCCACAGCGCATCCAGCATCTCGCGAACGTTCCTGGGACCGGTTTCGACCGTCAGCACGCTGTCCCCGCCGGCAAAGCCAGCCAGATAGGTCGGGATTCGTACGGTGACCGCCATCTATCTGCTCCGGCGAGCGGCCTTCTTTGCGGCGCTTTTCTTTGCTGTGGCCTTTCTCTTTCGAGCGGCAGAAGCCCTCGGTGACACCTTCTTCGCGGCCGGTTTCTTGTTTTTCTTTGAGCTTCCAAGCAGTGAGCCTGCTCCGTCGCCAACGAGTGCTGCCCGCACGCAGACCACAGGGGGGAGCCCCTCGATTACCACGTCCCAGTTCTTGCCTTCGTTGCTGGAGCCGTAAACCTTGCCGCTGCGCGTGCCAAAGTAGATGCCGGCGGGATCAAGCATGTCAGTCGCCATGGAGTCGCGCAGGATCGTTTCGAGCGCGTTCTTCTGAGGCAGGCCGCTGGTCAGCGGCTCCCAGCTCTCACCCGCATTGCGCGTGCGATAGACGCGCAGCTTGCCCTCGGGCGTACAGCGATACTCATCCGATTCCACGGGAATGATGTACGCCGTATCGGGATCCTGCGGATGGGCCACGACAGGAAAGCCGAAGTCAGAAGGCACCCCGTTGGCGATGTCAGTCCAGGAATCGCCGCCATTGTCGCTGCGGTAGAGCCCCCAGTGGTTTTGCAGATACATACGTTCCGGACGGCCTGCAGCGCGGGCAATCTTGTGCACGCACTGCCCGAACTCGGGGTACTTGTCCGGCAGGAACACTGCACGAATGCCCGTGTTCTTCGCTTCGAAAGTCGCGCCGCCATCGTCAGTCCGGTAGCAACCCGCGGTGGAAATGGCGATGATTGTGCTCTGAGGATTGTCCGGGTGCGGCGCGATGGTGTGCAGGCACAAACCTCCGCCACCGGGCATCCACTTGGGACGATGGGGATGGTTCAGCATACCGGGAACAGGCGTCCATGTGGCGCCGTTATCGCTGGACTCGAAAAGACATGCGGGTTCCACACCGCAGTAGAGCTTGTCCGGACGGCTGGCCGGCGCCGAGATCTGCCAGATGTTCTTGAGCGCCAGCCCGGACGACTCTGGGAACTTTACGGAATAGGTCTCGGGCTCGGTGGAAGTCTTGCCAAAGTCGTCGGTCGATTTCAGGAAGGTTCCCCAGCGGAAGCTCTGGGTAGCCCACCACACGCGGTTCCGGCCCGCGCGGCCATCATACGCCAGCGCATAGACCGGCGAACCCGCCGAGTACGGTCCTCCTACGCTCCAGCGCTTGCGCGATTTGTCGGAACGCAGGAAAAACGCCCCCTTCATGGTCCCAACCAGCAATAAAACATCGCCATTCTTCACCGATACGTGCTGCACCGCCGGCATGCTTCGCCTCCATGCGAATTGAATCAGAAGTTTCCGCTCAATTTTAGACGTCCATCATCCTGGATGGCATCCACGGGCAAAATTTTAGTTCCGTATATACGACGTTCAAGCGTTGTAAGAATCGACAGCCGATTCGCGGAATACGAAAAACATTCTTCACAGTTTGAACTCTCGTATCGTGGCAGCTAAGATGTTCCCGCCAAAATCAGCCATAAAGTTAAGGAGCAGCTATGCGGAAAGCCGTCTTCTGCGGCGTTGTGTTTTTTCTTATCTCCGGCCTTCATGCGTTTGCGCAGGGCCAGGACTTAAGCAAGGTTCAGATCAAAGTACAGAAGGTCTCCGGCACGGTTTACATGCTGGAAGGCGCGGGCGGCAACATCGGCGCCAGCGTAGGCGAGGACGGAATTGTGGTGGTTGATGACGAGTTTCTTCCCCTAGCGGACAAGATCGAAGCCGCGCTCAAGGGCATCACCGACAAGCCCGTGAAATTCGTGCTCAACACACACTGGCACGGTGACCACACCGGCGGAAATCCACATTTTGGCGAGAAGGCGCCCATCATCGCACAGGAAAACGTGCGCAAACGCCTTTCTACCGGCGGCCACACCAAATTCGGCGACACGCCTCCAGCCCCGAAGACCGCGCTGCCCGTGATTACGTTTGAAGACAAGGTCTCAGTGCACCTGAATGGCGAAGACATCCACGCCATCCATTTCCCGCACGGCCACACAGACGGGGACAGCGTGATCTTCTTTCCACAGTCAAAAGTCGTCCACATGGGAGACGATTTCTTTAACGGCAACATGTTTCCGTTTATCGACCTCGATAGCGGCGGCAGCGTGCAGGGTATGATCGCGGGCGATGAGAAAGTCCTGGCGGAGGTGCCGGATGACGTGAAGATCATTCCCGGTCATGGCCCGCTGGCGAGCAAAGAAGACCTGCGCAAATTCATTGAGATGCTGAAGGGGACATCAGGCGCGGTGCAGTCCGGAATCAAAGCCGGTAAGACGCTCGATCAATTAAAGCAGGAAAAAGTCCTGGCCAAATGGGACACTTGGGCGCACGGCTTCATCAACGCGGACGTCTTCACTGAAGTTCTTTATGACAGCCTGACCAGGCAGCCAACCGGACCACACAACGATCACGGGCATATGCATTCAAGCAATTAGCAAAGAGCATTTGGCAATTAGCCGGACCTAATCGGCCGCGAATTAGCGCCACACTCTCGAGTGCAAAAAAGCTCAATGAGAGATCGCGTTAGTTGCGGCTGATCTTTTCTCCAAAGTCGTTGTGACAAGTGCCTGTCAAAACGGTCTAATAGGTTGTTTTGGAGGGTTCCAATGCTGCGACGCAAAGCCTGGGGGCTTTCTCTTCTATTTTTTACCGTTGCCGGCCTGATCACACACGAAAGTCAGCCA
>JBAIYI010000493.1:0-4370 GCA_037915955.1 Terriglobales bacterium | reverse complement strand
AGAACCGGCAATCTTCTCGAACACCTGGCGGAGAGCCTTTTTGCGCGAGTGCACATTTTTTTCCAACGCCTTTGGCCCGGAGAAGAGCGCCCCGAAACGCGCGGGAACCAATGTGACCAGCCGGGCAATTTCCGCAACCGCCTCCTGGTGGCGGACTCCGTGGACGGCCAGCCATTCGAGGTTCTCCATATTGCTTTCAAGCTCTTTGGCGAAGGCAGCCGCGTCCACGCTGGAGACCCAGCATAGAAAATCGCCGCACGGCAGAGCTTCCACCGGGTGGAGACCATCGATCCCTGGACTGTAAATCTTCGCCCCGCTTTTTGCCGCCGGCGAGATGCCGTAAAGATAGAGCGCTTCCGCCGTGGCTACTTTTGCATTTGCCATAGATGTTTCGTGAAGCTCCGCAGGGCCGCTACTCCGCTGACTTCCGCTGGGTGCTCCGCCGCGACATAAACTTCTCTTACAGTGCGCGGCAGACGCGTCTTGCTGAGAGTAGCAAGCTGCCATTCTCGACGACGATCACACAGTGCGCATGGCCCGGAGGCTTTCACCTGCACCCGATTGATAAAGAGCGTCTGCACCTTGAGATCAAGTTGTTCGATCGCCTTGATCAGCCGCTTTGTCTCGGCATCGGGCGCCGGCTCAGCCAGCATGACCACGGCCACGCTCACCTGCTCGGGGTCGCGCATGAGCTCAAGCAATCGCCGGACACGCTGCCCCAGTGTCGCGAGTTCGACGGCCACATCCTGCGCGAGAGCTAGTGTACGGTGGGCAGAGAGGCTTTTCAATAAAAGGCGGCTCCAGTGCAGCATGCGCTCCGGCATCCGCAGTAGTTCCAGCGCGTGGCCGGTGGGCGCCATATCAATCAGAATCTTGCTCGAGCCGGTGTTCAGCAGATCGAGGATCTTGAAAATCGCCAGCAACTCGTCCACGCCCGGAGGCACAACTTTCAGCAGGGCAGAGAAGACCTCCCTCTCGAAGCTCAGGTCCACATGAAGTCCGCCGGACTGCATGCTCAGATCCTGCGTGAGCCGATGCTCCATCTCCTCCGACCACTTCCGGTATTCGGCGACGGAGTCCATCTCGATGGCGGCGAAACGCGAATCGTCGAGCACAGGCACTGGCTGGCTTCCGACCTCGGTCTTGAACACGTCGTCCAGTGACGGCGCCGGATCGGTCGAGCAGACCGTGACCGGCGTCTTCTTATCATCGGCGCGGGTATGGAATGCCAGTGCGGCCGTAATGGTGGTCTTTCCTACTCCACCTTTGCCGGCAGTGAGGGTCAGGCGATGCTGCAACGCGGGCCAATCGACCGTCTTGAACTTTATGCATGCGCTCGCGTTGGGCTTGCGCTCCAACCGGGCGGACTTTCCGGCGAACACTGAGTCTCCAAACTGCTTAAGCGCTTCGACTCCGAGAATCGGATTGCCCGGATCAGGCCCCACGAACAGCTTGCGGCCGGGAAACTCTTTTTTGAGCAGCTTGCGTGCATGATCAGCGGCAGTGACGCGCCTTTGGCAAACAGCACAGGATGACTTCCTGACGGCTACACGGTTCAGCACCAGCCCGCCTACCGGGAGTGCGGGGCCAGACTCCTTCAGTGACTTCAGCCATCGCGCTGCCTGGTTCAATGAGAACACCTCCGGCGAGGTGACAACCAGCAGCTCGGCTCCGCCATTCTCAAGAACGTCATGGAGCCTTTTGACCGCTGCTCGCCAGCGCTGCACAAAGGGATTTTCCACGATGAGACTGCGCCGGGTGAAGGTCTGGGCGAGCACGGCATCGCGCTGGGAGGCGACATCAAGAAAGTTGAGAAAGCGCTGGAAATGCTCCGGCATCTCCAGCAGCCGGAGCGTGTGGCCGAAGGGCGCCGTATCCACGATGATGCGGTCGTATTCGCCGGCGGTGAGAAGGTCATCCAATGCCAGCAGGCCAGCCATCTCCGCCATGCCGGGCAGGGCGGTGTCGAGCAGCGGAGCAATCTCGTCGCGGGTAAAGATGGTTCCACTCTCGACAATCTTCAGGATCGACTCACGATTGCCGGTGAGAAACTTGCTGAACTCACGCTCGGCATCAATCTGCCAGGCTGCAATCTGGCCGCGCGCGGTCCCCAACCTTGTTGCCCTGGTCCCAATCCTTACCTGGAGGACGTCAGCCAGCGAGCGCGCCGGATCAGTGGACATGAGCAGGATATTGTTCTTAGGATGCCCGGCCGCCTCATGCAGCGCGAGCGCCGAAGCCACGGTCGTCTTCCCGACACCGCCCTTACCCACCACAAAGGTCAGCCTGCTCACGATGGGAATGCTACTTGTCCAGACGGAAATGCGCCACCAGAGGCAGATGGTCTGAGGCCATCAGCGCCATGCGGCTACGATGCAGGAGAAACTCCTCCAGCGCGAGGTGCCGGTCAAAATACATGTGGTCGAGGTGCATGATCGGCAGCACGCCGGGATAAGTCTTGCGGCGATTGAGATGAAGCTGGATATCCACGCTTTCAAAGCGCTGGGCCAGCATGCGCGACACAAGGCCGCGCGTCCATTCATTGAAATCGCCCAGAACGAGGCGAGGGTGCTTCAGCTTCGGCGAGAGCAGTACCTGACGACTAACCAGCAGTTTGGCCTGCTTGCGCCGCTCCAGATAGCCCGTGCCCAGATGGATGTTGAAGACATGGATGATCTTTCCGGGCGCAATCTCAAGATCGCAACGGATACAGCCACGCGCCTCACGGCGGGAAGCGGTCAGGTCGTAGGCTTCAACCTCCCGGATGGGAAACCGGGTGAGGATCACGTTGCCGTAGGCCGCGCCGCGATACTGGCGGGTCTCACCCATGCGGTAGTCGAACCCAACTGCATCCGCAAGGTACTGCGCCTGGTTCTGCTCACGGCGCCCGCCGGAGAGGCTCATGATCTCCTGCAAGGCGATGATGTCAGCATCCAGCTCTTGCAACACCTGACCTACGCGGTGCGGACGGATGCGCCCATCCATCCCGCGACACTTGTGAGTGTTGTAGGTGGCGATGCGAAAGCTTGGCGTTCCCTTTACCATCCGGCCCTTTGACCCCTGACGGCCATGCCAGCCAGCGCTGCTAAGGCTTTGCCACGATCCGGCTAAAATAGATCAGTGACGACCACGACTCAGCGGCGCTCGACACGGCCCGCCTCTCTCAAGAATAAACCAACCATCCTGCAGGTTCCTGCGATGCGCAAACTGCGCTGGCTGGTGCATGGCTTCAGCACGCGTCCAGGAGGCGCCTCCACCGCCTACGGAGGTAAGTCTCTGAATCTTGGATTCACCGCGCACGATGAGCGTGACCGGGTGGAACGGAATCGCGCGTTGCTGCTGGCAATGCTCGGAGCCAGAACGGCGAAGAAGCCGTGGCCGATTGCCACCGTCCGACAGATTCATTCTGACCTGATCCACGTTGTGCGATCAGCAGAGCTGGAGCGCCCCGCCGGAGACGGCATGGTGACAAACATCCCCGAAGTCGTGCTGGCTGTCCTGACCGCCGATTGCTTCCCCGTATTGCTGGTCGACAAGAAGAACCATGCCGTAGGCGCGTTTCATGCCGGCTGGCGCGGAACCGTACAACGGATCGCGGTTAAAGGACTGGGCATTATGCGGCACGAGTACGGCACCGAGCCGCGCGACGTGCTGGCCGTGGTCGGCCCGGGAATCCAGAACTGCTGCTATGAAGTAGGCGAAGAGGTTCGATCAAGGTTTGAATCGCAGTTCGCCTTTGCGGACAAGCTCTTTCACTACACCCGCGATTCCGACCCGGTGCGGGAGAAGTATCCACTGCTTTTCATGAACATGCGCGCTCCCGGGCATGGCGACCTCTGCGAGAAGCTGCATCTGGACTTGCAACTGGCAAATCGGCTGCAACTGGAGGAAGCCGGGGTTCCGGCAAAGCAGATCTCCGCTATCTCCGGCTGTACCGCCTGCGACACCCGGAGGTTCTTCTCACATCGGGCAGAAAAAGGCCACACCGGCCGAATGATGGCCGCCATAGGAATAAAAAAGAAGTAGATCCTTAATTTATTGCTGCGGTGGGGGCTCGGCGGCCGCAGTGCTGGCGGCAGGCGCTCCATCCGGGTGGTTAATTACGTCCTTAAGTTCTTTGCTTGGCTTGAAGTACGGGATTTTTTTAGCCGGCACTTCCACCCGGGCGCCGGTCTTGGGATTTCGGCCAACGCGAGGTTTGCGCTGGCGGGTACGGAAGCTGCCAAAGCCGCGAATCTCGATCTTGTCGCCCGCGCGCAGGGAGCGGACCACGCTGTCAAAGATCGTTTCCACGATGATTTCGCTGTCTTTGCGGGTAAGTTCCGCTAAACGTGAGACTTCTTCGATCAGGTCGGCTTTGGTCATGGCCT
>JBAIYI010000302.1:0-5589 GCA_037915955.1 Terriglobales bacterium | reverse complement strand
TCACGCCGTTGGTTGCTGTGACGCAGCGCGGGCGCTGTTTGAATTCGCCAGCCACGTCAATCACTTTTCCGTCGACGAATTGCAGGAGCTATACACCCAGACATTCGATCTTCGTCCCATTTGCCCGCTCGAACTGGGCTGGCATCTCTTTGGGGAAGACTACGATCGCGGACTGCTGCTTGCCCGGATGCGCGGCCTGTTGCGGGAGTATGGCATTGCGGAGCAGATTGAACTGCCTGACCATCTCTCGCACGCACTGCTCCTGTTGGCGCGCATGGCGCCCGCCGAAGCACAAGATTTCGCCTCCATCATCGTTCTGCCTGCTTTGGAACGGATGCTGGCATCGATGCCTGCAGACAACCCGTTCAGCAGTCTGCTGCAAGCTGTTCGTCAGTCGATGGCCTTGCATTTTCCGGCCGCTTTTGAGCCGGCATCTCCGCAAGCTGAAGGAGCCATGTTATGAACATCAGCGCGCTCGACCTTTTCCTGTTTGTCGTCTTTCCTTACGTGGCTCTGTTCACGGCGATTGCAGGAATGGTGTACCGCTACTGGAAGCAGCCGCGGACCATCTCCAGCTTTTCCTCACAGTTGTTGGAGAACCGGCGACAGTTTTGGGCGGTGGTGCTCTTCCATTACGGCGTGCTGGCCACGTTGTTTGGACATGCTGTCGGGTTGCTGTTGCCCAGTCAGGTGCTGGCCTGGAACGCGAATCCAATGCGTTTGTACGTACTCGAGGCGGTGGCCATCGCGCTGGGGAGCACTGCGTTTTTGGGTCTTGCCCTGGCAATCGTACGTCGCGTGAGCACGCCGAGGCTTTGGAATGTTACGTCCAAATCTGACTGGTTTCTTCTGACGCTGCTGTTTGCCCAGTTGCTCAGCGGTCTGGTGATTGCCTTCTTCCTTCCCTGGGGGGCGTACTGGTATCACGCTTCCGCGGTTCCTTACCTGCGATCGATTTTCGAGTTCCGACCTGACGCGGCTTACGTGGCCGCGATGCCGTGGATCGTGAAGCTGCACATTACCGGCGCATGGCTGCTGGTGCTTGCCATTCCGTTTACTCGCCTCGCGCACATGCTTGTGGCGCCGATCCCCTATCTGTTCCGCAAGCCTCAGGTCGCCCGCTGGAATGTCCCACGCTCGCTGGGCGCGGCTGCGTCGCAACCACAGGGAAATGCCCTCCAGCTGGCGCTTTCCACTGGTGCATTCGCACTGTGCTTCGCGGTCTTCGGGTCAGTCTCCGCGATGATGCCGATCATTCGCAAACAATTGCACCTTGATCCGCTGCAGGCATTTATTGCCGTCGCTGTGCCTGTGTTGCTCGGGAGCCTCGGCCGTGTCCCGCTGGGTATGCTGACGGACCGCTATGGCGGACGCGCTGTCTTTTCCTGCGTGATGGCCTTCTCCATCATTCCGGCCGTTGCGATTGGGCACGTCACCAGCTTTTATGGTCTCCTGATCTGTGGTTTCTTTATCGGCGTTGCGCTGGCCAGCTTTTCTGTCGGTGTTGGTTTCACCAGCGGCTGGTATCCGCCCGGCCGTCAGGGCACGGCTCTGGGAATTTATGGCGCTGGTAACATTGGACAGGCGCTGGCAGTCTATGGATCGCCGGTTCTGGCGGCAGCCTTGGGTTATATCTGGGGGTTCCAGACTTTTGCAATCCTGCTGGCTGTCTGGCTGGTGCTGTTCCTGGCCTTTGCGCAAAATGCGCCCCGCACTGCTCCGCCCAGATCACTGCTTCAGATCATGGCGCCGCTCAAAGAACTTGCCAGTTGGAAACTCAGTCTTTATTACTTCCTCACTTTCGGTGGATTCGTCGCCATGGCGGGAATTCTGCCTATGTTTCTGACTGAGACCTTCCATCTTACCCCCGCGAATGCGGGAGCACGCGCGGCTGGGTTTATTGTGGTGGCTACTGCCATGCGGCCCATAGGCGGCTGGCTGTCAGACAAAGTCGGCGGGCGCGCCGTGCTCACGCTGGTGTTTCCGCTCGTCTTCGTTGCGGCCATCTGTCTTGCGATTGGCGGCATGGCGCCTTTCACTGCAGGAGCGCTTGGAATGGCTGCCGCAATCGGTCTTGGCAACGGCGCCGTTTTCAAACTGGTGCCAGAGTATTTTCCCGCGACTGTAGGCAGCGTCACCGGATTGGTCGGCGCGGCCGGCGGACTCGGCGGTTTCTTCCCGCCGCTGGTTCTGGGATTCCTCAAGAAGTGGACGGGCTCGTTCAGCCTGGGATTCGTCTTGCTGGGAATTTTTGCGGTGGTGTGCCTGTTGGTGGTCCGGCCTAAGCCGTTCGCGCTCTGCCTGGTTCCACCCGAGCCTGGCAGTAATCCCCGCCCGTGCTCGCGGCAACGATACTGTCCTCATGCGCGCAGCTGTCCGGCGGCAAAAGCAGCCTGATTAGCTGTATTAGAAAGGTGACGGCGCAATTTGATCTGCAGGGTCGCGTGCGACTCGCGACGTCTGATCTATCAGACGAGTTACTGTTGTCTTAGCCCCAACGTTCATTCATATGGTGTCCAGTGGAACGAGCTTAAAGCTTTCTAATATCCGATTGACGCGAGCTTTTCCGCTCAGATACTCTCAGTTGCAATCAAGTGCTTTCGCCACTTCCGGGCTGCATAACGAGCACGAAAGCACCTAAGCCCTTCGAGATTTTGTTTTAGCGCCGTTGATTTTAGCGCCGGCAGTAGATCGTCCACGCAACGGCTCCCTGCAACCCCTAAAACTCGATACGCACAAGCACGTCCAGGAGGAACCCCCAAATGGCACGACGGATATCCCCGCGCCTTTTTCTTGTGAGCGCTGCGCTTGCCGCCATGATTGTCTGGTCCGGCAGCGCACAAAATGCAACCGAAGCTCCTGCCGGATTCGACACTCCAGTCACTCACGATGCCTCTCAGATACAGGGAAACGGAATGACCCTGGCCGCCAATGAAACCCTTGCTGATGACATGGCGACCTTCATGGAGGAAGATGACATCGCGAACGGGCTCGGCCCGATCTATAACGCGCGCGGCTGTGTGGATTGCCACGCCACGCCTGCGGTGGGAGGCGCGAGTATCGTAAGCGAGCTGCGTGTGGGCCATCGCGATCCGCACGGAAACTTCGTCAACCCGACGATTACGATCAATGACGGTGCGACCCAGATTGTGGGGCGCTCTCTGATTAACGATCGTGCCATTTGTGCGCAGGCGCAGGAGCGGGTACCCGCGACGGAGACCATCCGTGCACTGCGCGCTACAACCAGCACCCTGGGCGATGGATTTGTGGAAGCGATTGACGATCGTACGCTCCTGCAAATCGCCATCAATCAGGCCAAAGCGACGAACGGGCGCATCGCGGGCCAGGCGATTCTCGTTCCGGTGATGGAAGCGCCCGGTCAGACGCGCGTGGGCCGTTTCGGCTGGAAAGACCAGCAGGGCAGCCTGCTCTCGTTCGCAGGCGATGCGTACGTAAACGAGCAGGGAATCACCAACCGCTTGTTCTCCACGGATTCCACCAGCGTGTGTGACAACGTTGCCGATATTGAAGACAAGACCGATCCTGCCAACGGCCTTCAGGACATCGACAAGTTCGCTTCCTTCATGCGCAGCACCAAAGTCCCGCCGCGTGACGCCTTGCTGGCCGGTACGCCCGACGCGCAGCAGGGAGCGCAGCTCTTCCACACCATCGGCTGCGATAACTGCCACGTGAGCTCCATCACCACTGCGCCCGCCGGAACGGCCATCAACGGCGGCGCGTTCACAGTTCCGGAAGCGCTGGGAGGAAAAGTGATTCATCCTTTCAGTGATTATCTTCTGCACGACATTGGAACAGGCGATGGCATTGTGCAGAATGGTCCACAAAACACCGCCAACAAACTGCGTACCGCCCCGCTGTGGGGACTGCGCACGAAAAGCCGTCTGATGCACGATCTGCTTTCCGCCACGCGCCAGGATGCCATCATCCGCCACGGCGGCGAAGCCACGTTCGTAACCAACAACTACCGCGCTCTCACCGCCCAGCAGAAGAGCGCGTTGATCGCGTTCTTGAACTCGCTTTAACCGGCTTCTCCGGGCGGCGCTGCCGCCCGGAGAAATCCCCCGGTAGTCCAATCCGTTCCCAACATGGAGCTGCAGCCATAACAGGTGACAGCAGTGGCCCTGTCGAGGTGACATACGTCGCGCAGATTGTTTTCGAGTCGTTCCCAAAATGGGAATAGGCTTCCGCTGAATTTCTACGCCGAGGCTATGTGCCTTTATCGAGATTGAGTTACCCGCCAATACCTAAAGGCTTGTTACTAGGTAGCTCTTCTCCGGTGGCGGGGCTGCACTGGTACACGCTGGCCACCGAGATCCGCTGCCACGTTGTGGAATTTCAGTTCACTACGCGAGACACGGCGTTGCTGAATACACTCCTTCAGAGTCTGGCCCGGCTGGCCGACCTCGAAGAGCAGACGCCCGCGCCGGTTTGCGTCAAAAACTACGCCGCAGGGGACAATCTGTTGCTGCACATCGATCCTGTATTCACCTCACGAAAGTTCAATCCCATTCCTGCGCGCATCATCATCGACAAGTACGGGAAGGTGAAACATGTCCATGTGCTCAGCGCTTTTCCCGACCAGATCAAGGTCATCAACGAAGCGCTGCAGCAATGGGAGTTCAGGCCTTACAAAGTGAACGGTGAGCCGGTGGAAGTGGAGACCGGCATCATGTTCGGCGGCGCGCATCCGCAGCCGAAGAAGGGAAGCGCGAGCGCCGCGAGGGTGGCGGATTAAATTTGGCAGCGCCGGTACGGCCGATTGGAGCGGTCGCAATTGCACCCAACCCGTCCGGTACATAGCTCGAACAGCAGCGTAAGAGTGTACTTGTGCAATGACGCGATTGAATTCATTGTGGCGGTTGCACTTCGGGAAGCGCCGAAGTGAGCTGATTTGCCAGAACAACAAACTCGAAAAGTCCGTCGGCTGATTCAACTTCTGTTCTCACACGAACGAGTTCCTGGCCATCTGGACCCCGGAATCGCGCCAGAATGTCACACCGAATTGCTCCCGGCTGAGGGTACTTGCTAGTCGCGTCAAGAAACCAGTCCTCCGTAAAGATCGCGCACTTGTCTATGAATGTATGGAAGCATCCCATTGAATCGCAAAACTTTGCTTCAACGATAGGAGGTTGGTGTTCCTCGACAAATCGCACAATTTGGACAGGCAGGTCCACCATGCACTGGATTCTACCGGAATCTAAGAAAGGCCGGAGGCAAGGCAAGTTGCCGAAAAATCGCCATCACTCACGATTCCGCACAGCGCTACAGGAATTGCAGATGAACGCGGGCGCTCCGGAGGACTGTCTCGCGCCAACCGCAACTTCTTGACCTCCCCTCTTCTCTCATCTATAAAGTTTGCACCTGGTTTCGGGAAGTGTGGTGCAAAACCGCCACTGCCGCGCAACTGTGATTGCCGAAGAACTTCAGGCAGCATGCCACTGGGAGACCCGGGAAGGCGCTTGAAGTTCATGAGAAGGCATAAGTCAGGAGACCGGCCGGGTGCCCACCTGGGCGCGCATGGCTTCGCGGGTAAGCCATGAGCGAGTCGAATCAGTTCCGCTGGAAGCG